>CAZMSI010000222.1:0-3331 GCA_964568895.1 uncultured Sideroxydans sp.
TCACGCTGATCAAAAGGAATTATTAGATTACGTTCGTCTAAATTCTCAAAATAAGCTGAAAAACATATTTTTAGTACATGGCGAAGCTGATCAGGCGCTGCCTTTTAGAGAAAAGTTGACTCAAATGGGATATAAAAACGTTGAATTTCCAACTTTTGGAGATAAAATAATTCTTTAAACGTGAATCTTTTTTGTCTTACTTTTATCTAAATATATGTTATATTCGCTCTCTCAAATTTCAGCCGTCTGGTTCTTCATCAGGAAGAACCTTTTTTTCGGAATTATGTTATCATATAGATATTTACTCATAATTAAGGAGATGTTAAATATTGAAGATCACCAAGCAATTTACCAACCGTGAAAGCAAATCTTTAGACCAGTATTTGCAGGAAATCGGAAAAGTTGATCTTCTTACTCCCGATCAGGAGATCGATCTTGCTATCAAGATTAAAAAGGGAGATAGGTTAGCCCAGGAACAATTAATAAAAGCAAACCTCCGATTTGTAGTGAGCGTTGCAAAACAATTTCAAAACCAGGGCTTATCTCTAGGCGATCTCATTAATGAAGGGAACATTGGTTTAATTAAAGCCGCTGAACGTTTTGATGAAACAAGAGGCTTTAAATTTATCTCTTACGCTGTGTGGTGGGTAAGACAATCTATTATGCAGGCTATTGCCGATCAATCAAGAGTTGTTCGACTTCCGCTTAATAGAGTTGGTAACCTTACTAAAATCAGCAAAGCTTACAGAGATCTTGAACAGGAATATGAAAGAAAACCCACTACAGATGAGTTGGCTCTTATTCTTGATATGACCTCTGATGAAGTTGCTTACGCGCTTCAGATTGCAGGACGACAAGTTTCTATGGATGCGCCTCTTAAAGAAGGCGACGACGGGAAAAATTCTCTCGTTGATATTCTTCCAAATGATGAACAGCCTCTTCCTGACAATACTCTTATGACCGAATCTCTTAAAAAAGAAGTTTCGAATGTTCTTTCTACTCTTTCTGAAAGAGAAGCAGAAGTAATTAAATTATACTTCGGAATTGAAGGAGATCATTCAGCAACTTTAGAAGAGATTGGCGAAAGATTTAATCTCACACGCGAACGCGTTAGACAGATTAAAGAAAAAGCTTTGAGAAATTTAAGGCAATCTAAAAGAAGCGGCAGACTGAAAGCTTATTTGGGATAATAAATAAATTTTTCAGGTTTTAAAGTCCCGCTTGCGCGGGACTTTTGTTTTTTAAATAATAATTTTTCTGCACACCAGTAGATAATTTAAAAGAACCAATGGTTACAGTCCTCTTGTGCTACAGACAAGTAGAGACGTTCGTTCTAGTGTTTAACGGTCATTCATATAAGTCTGATGGTTTATTCCATCATTCATGGGATTTCGGTGCGCTTATTAGCTCCAGAGTTTTCTCCATTGCCATGTCAGACTCGACAATGACCTGTGGCATAACTCCTGCTCCCTCAATTCTACCCGAATGTAATGCATAATAATCTGCAATTGGCAAAAAGAGCTGAAGTCCTTGAGGCAGGTCATACATCTTTTGTGATAGCATTTGGCCTCCGGTTTTCTCACCAACAAGCACAGCACGACCAGAAGCTAACAAAGCATCTGCTGCAAGTTCAGCTGCACTTGCAGTTTGTTTATTGATCAATACATAGACAGGGCCAACATACTGTGGTGACATAGGTTCGAATACAATACGCAAAACACCTTTGACTTCAACGTCCCGCCAAAAGGATTTGATGGACCAACCTTGCCATGGTGTTAGACTGTGGATATAGTCATCTGAGGGAATACTGTGGTTATTTTTCGTCCAGGATTGAGAAAGAAATATGCCCGCTTCGAGGTTCGAAGATAAAAGATGACTAATCAGCGGTCTTACTGCAAACGCTCCCCCCTCATTGTTTCGTAAGTCAAGGATCAGTGCTTTGGGTTTAGTTTCATTGAGGGTTTTAAATGCACCATAGATCTGATCAATCGTGTTTTGACCCATCATTGTGGAAACTGTTAACACGGCTATATCGTTTTGCCAGGAAAGAACTGCTCCGTTGCCCGCTATACGCATTGTGTCTAAATAATTTGCCAATTGCTCGGCGGTTTGTCTTTTCTCATTAATTCGCACATGAGAGAATGGACCTTGACTCCAAATCTGGTTGAAACCATCAATAAACTTTTTACGTTCGTGAACCTGACTGGCTAAAAGGTTAACCTTACGTTGAACCTCATAAAACTGTGGTGTCTCCAAAACGCTAATATTGTAGATGTGCGCACGCATCGTACTATCTATAGCCCTAACAGTAATGCCAAAATCCTGCATCTCAGTTGAGATTTGATTTCGTTCTTGGGCATTCACACCTTCCATGCTCATAGCGAAAATGAAGACGAGAATGTAAGATGCTATTTTTTTTACAAATAGATTCATAAAGTAACCTGTATGTTGATGTTAATTAATTAAAAAGAATGTTTTATGCAAAATATAATATTGAGTTTGAATCCCTCATGTCTACTTGAACATCGCTATTTCTTGAAGCCTTAACAATTCCATTATCATTTTCAGGAATATTTACCACTGAATTTCCTATTGTTCCTCTTGCTCTCCATAAATCTATTAATATAAAATAATTCTTCTATAATTTCTGAGTGAAACTTAAAAATGCAATCTGCCAAATTAAATCAAAATGTTATGAGTGGGTATTATCAGTGATGCGTTTTGTTTTTCCTTGTGAATTGTAAGGGTTAAAACCGTTTCACCCTCGCTTATAAACTCATTTTACCGTTTATACAAAATCCCCCAAATTTTATCTAATACAAAGTAACTTTCGAACGTGGATTTTCGTCTGAATCATAAAACTCAAATAATATGAATAAATATTTACTGACTATATTAATTATACTTCTGGCCGTAAGCGTTTTTGCAACTGGAAGTAAAAACCTTGAAAAAACAATGCGCCTAGTCAAAATTAATTCCGAAATTATAATTGACGGCAAAATTGATGACGTATGGTCTTCTGCTGATTCAGTTACAAAATTTTTTCAACTCTCTCCCTATTACAATCAAGCGCCGTCTGTAAAAACGGTTGCAAAGGTTTTAACTGATAGCAATTCACTTTATTGTTTAATGATCTGTTACGATGAAAAAAAATACATTCAGGCAAATGCCGGCTTGCATGATGGTTTTACAGGAGATATTGTTTCAATAATGCTTGATACATTTGGCGATAATCAAACCGCATACAAATTTGCTGTAAACGCATCCGGAGTAACATCAGATTCACGTATGCTTGATGACGCACGAAACCGTGATTACAGTTGGGATGGAA
>CAZMSI010000223.1:0-3322 GCA_964568895.1 uncultured Sideroxydans sp.
ACGAACTTGATTGCCGGGGTGACGATGCCGCTGGCGATGATGCTGGCGGTCAGCCCGTCCTGCGCTACGGCGAGTGCCTTATCGTTATCGCCGAGTGTGCCGGCAACAAAGAAACCGCCGAGCACACCCAGCGAGTACTGTGCGCCGAAGCGCTCGATGTCGCGCATGAAACGACTGTTGCCGCTGTGACGGCGCATCTCGTCACGCAGCGGACGATCGACGATCACGGCGGTGCCGACCACGGCCAGTGTTGCCCAGCCGAACTGCTGCCATTGCTGCTGTTGCCAGCGTGCCGGGGCGGTCAGCTCATGCTTGACGTCATCGACAAACAGGGTGGTATAGGCGGGAGTCGGGTCGGCAGCAAATGAGTTGCTGGCCAATGCCAGCAAAATGAAGGAGGTAAGTATTTTCCGGATGTTAATCATGGTGACAGAAATCGTAGCGAGCGGACTGGCATTGGGGGCGCCCGAAGCGCAGCCACCGGAGTGTACACATAAGTACATGAGGATGGCGAGCATTCGCGCAACCCCGATGCAGGTTCGCGCAGTAGATTTATGTTGCCATGATCAGTCGCGGAAGTTCTGATATTGCAGCGGGAAGTCGGTGATCGACTTCTTGATGAAGGCGATGGCCTCCTGCAGGTCGTCGCGCTTTTTGCCGTTGACGCGCACGCTGTCGCCCTGGATGCTGGCCTGCACCTTGAGCTTGCTTTCCTTGATCAGCTTGACGATCTTCTTTGCGAGCTCGGTCTCGATGCCGACCTTGACCGTGCACGCGCGCTTGACCTTGTTGCCGCTGATCTTCTCGATCTTGTCGCTGACGTCGAGGCTGCGGATGTCCACGCCGCGCTTGGCCAGCTTGCCGTTCAGGATGTCCTGCACCTGGCCGAGCTGGAAATCGTTGTCGGCGAACACGGTCAGCACCAGCTCCGCCTGCTCGACGCGAGCGTCCGAGCCCTTGAAGTCGAAGCGCGTACCGACTTCCTTGTTGGTCTGTTCGACCGCGTTTTTGACTTCGGTCTTTTCCACTTCGGAAACGATGTCGAAAGAGGGCATGGTTTTCTCCCCGTATTATTTGCGTTTGTGCAGATTCGCCGCAATGCGCATGCGCAGCGCATTCAGCTTGATAAAGCCGCCCGCATCCTTCTGGTCGTAGGCGCCCTGGTCATCCTCGAAGGTGGCGATGGTTGGGTCGAACAGCGAATCGGTTTTCGAATCGCGGCCGACTACGATCACGTTGCCTTTGTACAGCTTGACGCGAACCCAGCCGTTCACGGTCTGCTGGGTCTGGTCGATCAGTGTCTGCAGCGCAAGGCGTTCTGGCGCCCACCAGTAGCCGTTGTAGATCATCGAGGCGTAGCGCGGCATCAGGTCGTCCTTCAGGTGCGCGACCTCGCGGTCCAGCGTAATCGACTCGATGGCGCGGTGCGCCTTAAGCAGGATGGTACCGCCCGGGGTTTCATAGCAGCCGCGCGACTTCATGCCGACGTAGCGGTTCTCCACCAGGTCGAGGCGGCCGATGCCATGCTTGCCGCCGAGTTCATTCAGTGTGGTTAGTACCTGGGCTGGACTCATGGCGGTGCCGTTCAGCGCGATCACATCGCCGTGGCTGAATTCGAGGTCGAGGTATTCCGCTTCGTCCGGCGCATTTTCCGGCGACACGGTCCAGCGCCACATCGATTCCTCGGCCTCAGCGGCCGGGTCTTCCAGGTGGCGGCCCTCGTAGGAAATGTGCAAAAGGTTCGCGTCCATCGAATAGGGCGAGCCACCCTGCTTGTGCTTCATGTCCACCGGGATGCCGTGCTTTTCGGCATAGGTCATCAGCTTCTCGCGGCTCAATAAGTCCCATTCGCGCCACGGCGCGATGATTCTGATATTCGGGTTCAGCGCATAGGCGCCCAGTTCGAAGCGTACCTGGTCGTTACCTTTGCCGGTTGCGCCGTGCACAATTGCGTCGGCACCGGTAATGCCGGCGATTTCGATCAGGCGCTTGGAAATCAGCGGCCGCGCGATGGACGTGCCGAGCAGGTATTCGCCTTCGTACACGGTGTTGGCGCGGAACATCGGGAACACGAAATCGCGCACGAACTCTTCGCGCAGGTCTTCGATGAAAATCTGCTCCGGCTGGATGCCGAGTTGCAGCGCCTTCTGGCGTGCCGGTTCCAGCTCTTCGCCCTGGCCGAGGTCGGCGGTAAAGGTCACCACTTCGCACTGGTAGGTGTCCTGCAGCCATTTCAGGATGACCGAGGTGTCGAGTCCGCCGGAGTAGGCGAGGACAGCTTTTTTGATTTCGCTCATTTGTTGTTGCTCGCTTGGTAAATTGTTATTTGTTGTTTATTGGTTCAGCCTGTTTTGGTTCCGGCCACCGCTTCGCGGCTTAACCTGCTGTGCAGGTTAGCCTACACCGCAACTTCGTTGTGGCTCCAGCCGCGCTACGCGCTTAACATTCGCTACGCTCATGTTAGCTTCCGCCGGAATAGACTGCTCTTTCTTCGACTAACTATCTACTTTCCCCAGTAGCAGGTATTCCATAAGAGCCTTCTGCACATGCAAACGATTTTGCCTTCGGCCGCCGCTATGCGGCTTAACATTCACTTCGTTCATGTTAGCCTGCGCCGAAACAGGCTGCATATTCTTTCTGTCTTCGACTAGCTATTAACTTTTCCCAAAAGTAAATATTCCATTAATGCCTTCTGCACGTGCAGCCTGTTTTCAGCCTCATCCCAGACTACACTTTGCGGGCCGTCGATCACAGCGGCATCGACTTCCTCACCGCGGTGTGCGGGCAGACAGTGCATGAATAGCGCATCCGGTTTGGCGACGGCCATCATTTCCGCATCCACGATCCAGTCGGCGAAGGCCTTGCGGCGTTCATCGTTCTCGCGCTCGAAGCCCATGCTGGTCCAGACGTCGGTGGTCACCAGGTCGGCATTGTGCGCGGCATCCATCGGGTCGGCGAATTCTTCATAATTATCTGCGCCGAACAGGCCCGCGCGTTCCGCTTCCACTTCATAGCCGGGCGGAGTGGAAACATGCACGTTGAAGCCGAACACTTCCGCCGCCTGCAGCCAGGTGTTGCAGACGTTGTTGGAATCGCCGATCCAGGCCACGGTCTTGCCCTTGATCGAGCCGCGATGCTCGATGTAGGTGTAGATGTCGGCCAGGATCTGGCACGGATGGTATTCGTTGGTCAGGCCGTTGATGATGGGTACGCGCGAGTTCCTGGCAAAGCGCTCGATGATCTCCTGCTCGAAAGTACGGATCATCACGATGTCGCTCATGCGCGAGATCACCTGCGCTGCATCTTCCACCGGTTCGCCGCG
>CAZMSI010000224.1:0-3309 GCA_964568895.1 uncultured Sideroxydans sp.
GGCTGGAACGGTACCGTGAATTCAATATCGGCCGTCATGAGGCCTTTGTCGACAAGGGGCGCACCATCGGTGAAGACGGAATTCCGGCGGCTTGCGCACTGGGGACCCGGCAGGGCGACTTGGTAATTTGTTTCCTGGCCGGGAAAATTCCGGGAATAACCCTCGAAAATCCCCGCCAGACCAATGCCTACCGCTATCCTCGTGACTTCGGGCCCAGGAGCCCGACTTTTTCCCGGGGCGTGCTGGCAGGGAATGTTTTGCTCGTTTCCGGCACGGCCAGCATTGTCGGTTCAGAAACGGCGCATCCTGAAAATATCTCCAGGCAACTGGACGAAACACTGGTAAACCTGCGTATGGTGATCGACCGGGCGCGGGAGAGCGGGTTTACCGCCGACGATTCGCTCCGGCTCTTCCTGAATGTTTACCTGCGCCACGCCGAAGATCATCCCGGCGTGCGGAGCAGGCTCGATGCCGAGTTCGGCGATACAGCACACATCGCTTATCTGCAGGCCGACGTATGCCGTGCCGATCTCCTGGTGGAGATAGAGGCATTCTGGATGCCCGATCAATGACCATATTCCACAGGAAAGCGCTGCTTGCATTACTTTGCATTCCGGCAGCCCCTGCCATGGCCGACCAGCCGTTGTGGGAAGCCGGTGCAGGCATTGCAGCGGTCGATTTCCCCGCTTATCGCGGTTCCGACCAGCGGCAAAGCTATATTCTGCCGATTCCCTATGTTGTTTATCGCGGGAAATTCCTGAAGGTTGAAAGGGAGAAAGTCCGCGGCTTGCTGCTGAAACGCGACAAGGTCGAGCTCGACATCAGCGTGAACGGTACGGTGCCGGTGAAGAGCAGCGACAACCGCGCAAGGGCCGGCATGCCCGATCTGGACCCGACACTTGAAATTGGTCCATCGCTTAACCTGTCGCTGTTCAAGTCAGCCTCGGGTGACAGAAAGCTGGATTTGCGGCTGCCGTTGCGACCGGCGTTTGCCGGCAATTTTTCCGGGGTCAAGAACGTCGGCTGGTTATTCCAGCCGCAGATCAACCTCGATGTGCGCAACATTCCCGGCATGCACGGCTGGAATCTGGGATTACTGGCCGGACCGATTTTTGCCGATGCCCGCTACCACCAGTATTTCTATGGCGTCGATCCGCAATATGCAACGGCTTCCCGTCCGGCATACCAGGCGCGTGGCGGCTATGCCGGCGGGCAATTCATTTCGGCACTCAGCAAGCGTTTCCCGGATCACTGGGTCGGCGCATTCATCAAGTTCGACACGCTGAGGGGCGCGGTGATTGCCGACAGCCCGCTGGTCAGGTCGAAAACGAATGTCAGTGTGGGCGTGGCTATCAGCTGGATTTTCGGCAAGTCGCAGACCATGGTCAGGGACGACGAGTGATGGATATATTCGCGGGGCTGAATCTTGATTGAAAAGCGCACACTTCAGGCACTTTCCTGGCTGAGCTCGCCCTACGAATACCTGGTGTACTACGGCGGTTTGCTGCTGTTTGCGGCGATGTGCCTGGTATGGAGCCTGCTCGCAGTTCCGCTGGTATTGTTGTTGCCGAGGCGTCTGGGTGTCAGTCTCGGCAGACGCGTGATCATGCTCGGCTTCCGGACCTACTTGCGTTTCCTGGAACTGAGCGGCATCGTCGAGTGCGACCTGGCCGCGCTCGACAGTCTCGGCAGCGAGCGATCGCTGATCATTGCGCCCAACCATCCTTCGCTGATCGATGTGGTCCTGATCGTTTCGCGGTTGCCGAATGCAGCCTGCATCATCAAGGCCAATTTATGGGATCAGCTTATTTTCGGCGGCAGTGCCAAACTGGCCGGCTATATCCGCAATAGTTCGCCGACCAGGCTGGTCGTCGATGCGACTGAAGAGCTTCATGCCGGCAGCCAGTTGCTGGTATTTCCGGAAGGGACGCGGACGATCGGCAACACCATCCAGCCGTTCAAGGGAGGGTTTGCGCTGATTGCGAAACGTGCGCGCGCGCCGGTACAAATGGTGTTCATCGAGATCAACCATCCGTTCCTGTGCAAGGGCTGCTCAGTGCTCAGAAAGCCGGAATTCCCGCTGGTATTCCGTGCCAGGCTCGGCGAGCGCTTTCTGCCGCCGGGCGAGGTCAGGCCCTATATTTCCCGGCTGGAGCAATATTGCCGCAGCCAGGTTGCCGGCAACGACGCGGGCGTGCCGCAATGAATCCTTCCGCGACCCATCTGGTGCTGATCCCGAGCTTCGATACCGGCGACAAGGTGTACTCGACGGTACGCGATGCCCGCCGCTACTGGAACCCGGTATGGGTGGTGGTCGACGGTAGCAGCGACGACACACCGGAAGGACTGCTGCAAATGGCCGACGACGACGAGGGGCTCAGGGTCTGGGTGCTACCGGTGAATCGTGGCAAAGGCGCTGCGGTGATGTTCGGGCTGGCCGAAGCCGAGCAGATGGGTTACACCCATGTGCTGACGATGGATGCCGACGGCCAGCACCCGGCGGAAAAAATCCCCGAGTTCATGCAGGCATCCGAACGGAACCGCGCGGCGATGATACTAGGCTGCCCACAGTTCGATGCGAGCGCACCGCTGCTGCGTGTGCGCGGGCGGAAAATTTCCAACTGGTGGGCAAACTTTGAAACGTTGGGCGGCGGCATCGGCGATTCGCTGTTCGGTTTTCGCGTCTACCCGGTCGGACCGTTGCTTGCAGTGATGCGCGCGCAGCGCTGGATGCGGCGCTTCGACTTCGACCCGGAAGCGGTGGTGCGGCTATGCTGGCGCGGCGTGCGGCCGGTCAACCTGGCGGCACCGGTCAAATATTTCAGCCCCGAGGAAGGTGGGGTTTCGCACTTCAACTACCTGCGCGACAACGCATTGCTGACGTTCATGCACATCCGCCTGGTGATAGGATTCGTGTTGCGGCTGCCGCTGCTGCTGTGGCGAAAAATCAGTCGCCGAGACGGCTCACAACAACCTTGAGCCGCAATTCTTCGGTGTAGTCCAGTACCACTTCCTGCTGCGCTTCGCCTGCAGCACATGCGGCCAGCAACGGCAGCGAACGCGCAGCCGAAGAGTCGCAACGCAGCGCTTCCAGTTGTGCATCGTTCATCCGGGTGGCACCTGGCTGGTCGTCGGTTTCGATGGAGAGTTCCAGGCCGGCCAGACTGTGCTGCGAATTGGCATCCAGCACCATTGCTATCCCGAACGGCTGGTGGCCCGGCGTCTTTTCGTATAGCGGTTCGGGGAACGGCGTATCGAATACCGCGAGCAGCACCGGCACCTGTTCGGCGATGCATTGTGTCGCGGCTT
>CAZMSI010000225.1:0-3306 GCA_964568895.1 uncultured Sideroxydans sp.
CGCGGAGCAGGCGGCGAAGCGTTTCATCGGCGAGGAGCCGGGCAATATCTATGCGCGCTTCACCAATCCCACGGTCACCATGTTCGAGGAGCGGCTCGCTGCACTCGAGGGTGCCGAGCAGTGCGTGGCGACCGCATCCGGCATGTCGGCCATCCTATCCTGCTGCATGGGGCTGCTGCAGGCCGGCGACCACATTGTGGCATCGCAGAGCCTGTTCGGTTCGACGGTCAACCTGTTCAACAATGTGCTGAAGAAATTCGGCGTGGAGATCACGTTCGTATCCGCCACCGACGTCGCGCAATGGCAAGCGGCGGTGAAATCGAACACGAAACTGTTCTTTCTGGAGACGCCATCCAATCCGCTGACCGAGATCTCCGACATCTCCTCGCTTGCGGCGGTGGCGAAAAAAAGCGGCGTGTTGCTGGCAGTGGACAACTGTTTCTGCACACCCATTCTGCAGAAGCCTCTGGAACTGGGTGCGGACATCGTGATTCACTCCGCCACCAAGTATCTCGACGGACAGGGGCGCGTGCTGGGCGGTGCGGTGCTGGGCAGCCGAAAATTGATGGAAGGTGTGTACGGTTTCCTGCGCACGGCAGGGCCGACAATGAGCGCGTTCAACGCCTGGGTGTTCCTGAAAGGACTGGAGACGCTCAAGCTGCGCATGGACGCGCACAGCGCGAATGCGCTGCAGTTGGCGCAGTGGCTGGAAGCTCAGCCGAACGTGGCGCGCGTGTTTTATCCCGGCCTGCCGTCACATCCGCAGCACGCGCTGGCTTCGCGGCAGCAGAAAACCGGTGGCGGCATCGTATCGTTCGAGGTCAAGGGCGGCAAGGAAGCAGCATGGCATGTGATCGACAATGCGCAGCTTATTTCCATTACTGCCAACTTGGGCGATACCAAGAGCACGCTGACCCACCCGGCGACCACCACTCATGCGCGCATTTCGCCGGAGGCGCGTGCAGCGGCAGGCATCAGCGACGGCCTGCTGCGCATCGCGGTCGGGCTGGAGGCGGTGGTCGATATCCAGAACGACCTGGCACGCGGGCTGTAATGGACGAGCTGGCTGCACAAGTCGGTGAATTGCTCAAGGCGCACGGCATAATGCTGGCGACAGCGGAATCCTGCACCGGCGGGGGCGTGGCACAGGCGATCACCGAAATTTCGGGCAGCTCTGCCTGGTTCGAGCGCGGCTTCGTCACTTACTCCAATGTCGCCAAGATGGAGATGCTGGGCGTGCGCCAGGTCACGCTGGACGAGCACGGCGCGGTGAGCGAACTTACGGTGCGCGAGATGGCTGAGGGTGCGCTGCAGCATAGCCATGCGCATGTCGCAGTGGCGGTGAGCGGCATTGCCGGCCCCACCGGCGGTACACCGGAAAAACCGGTCGGCACCGTGTGGTTCGCCTGGAGCATGCGCAACGGCGATACCCGGGCGCAGGTGCACCACCTCGATGGTACGCGCTCCGAGGTTCGTTCCAGGTCGGTCCATATTGCACTGCAGGGCATACAGGAGTTGCTGGAACGCTTGACTGGTAAGGCTTGAGGCGGTATGGTACGATCGTACTATACAGGCGTGAATGGGCATGCCATAATTCCGCACCGATCACGAAAGGGGATACACAATGGATGACAACAAGAGCAAGGCACTCGCGGCGGCGCTGAGCCAGATCGAAAAACAGTTTGGCAAGGGTTCCATCATGCGCCTGGGTGCGCACGAGGTGGCGCGCGACATTCAGGTGGTCTCCACCGGCTCGCTGGGGTTGGACATCGCGCTGGGCGTGGGCGGTCTGCCACGTGGCCGGGTGGTGGAAATCTATGGCCCGGAATCTTCCGGCAAGACCACGCTGACTTTGCAGGTGATTGCCGAGATGCAGAAGCTGGGCGGCACTGCGGCGTTCATCGACGCGGAACACGCGCTCGATCCGCAATACGCGCAGAAGCTTGGTGTGGACGTGGAAGACCTGCTTATTTCGCAGCCGGACAACGGCGAGCAGGCACTGGAAATTGCCGACATGCTGGTGCGCTCCTCATCCGTGGACGTAGTCGTGATCGACTCGGTCGCGGCACTGACTCCCCGAGCCGAGATCGAAGGCGAGATGGGCGATGCGCAAATGGGTTTGCATGCGCGCCTGATGTCGCAGGCCTTGCGCAAGCTGACCGCCAACATCAAGCGTTCCAACACGCTGGTCATTTTCATCAACCAGATACGCATGAAAATCGGCGTAATGTTCGGCAACCCGGAAACTACCACTGGCGGCAATGCGCTCAAATTCTACGCCTCGGTGCGCCTCGACATTCGACGCACCGGTGCGATCAAGAGGGGTGACGAGGTGATCGGCAACGAAACCCGCGTCAAGGTGGTCAAGAACAAGGTGGCACCCCCGTTCAAGGAAGCCCATTTCGATATTCTCTACGGCCAGGGAATTTCGCGGGAGGGCGAGATCATCGAGCTTGGTGTGCAAAACAAACTGGTCGAGAAATCCGGCGCCTGGTACAGCTACAACGGCGAGAAGATCGGCCAGGGCAAGGACAACGTGCGCGAGTATCTGAAGGAACATCCGGAAATCGCCCGCGAGATTGAAAATCGCGTCCGCGAAGCTATCGGTATTGCCGTATTGACTGAACCGAGCGAGGCGTAACGAGGATGTGTTCGGGTGCGATTTCGGCGAAGGCTCATATGCGCGCAGCGCATGTGAAGGCCGCAGTTGCGGCCGGCCGCAGTCACAATGAGGCGCATGCTGCAGTCGGCGTGGCGGCTATGGCCGGTGGTGAAGCCGAAGACTGAAATCACGCTGAAAGGTCGTGCCATGCGGTATCTGGCACGGCGCGAATACAGCCGCGTGGAATTGCGCGCCAAGCTGCGGCCGCATGTGCAGGAGGGGGATGACCTGGAGGCCGTGCTCGACGATCTGGCGCAGCGCAACTGGCTGTCGGATGAGCGCGCGGCGGAGCAACTGGTTAACCAGCGCCGCAGTCGTTTCGGTACCCAGCGTATCGCTCATGAACTGCGCCGCAAGGGCATAGACGAAAACCTGATTGATGCCGCGCTGCCGCAACTGAAGGAATCCGAGTTCGAGGCAGCAAGAGTAGTGTGGCAAAAAAAGTTTGGTGCTTTGCCGCAGGATGCCAAAGAAAAGTCCCGCCAAGTACGCTTCCTGCAGTCGCGTGGGTTTTCCATGGAATCGATATTCGATTTGTTCAAGTCGGGCGATAGCTGACTTTGTCCATGCTCCATCGAACTGCCTTATCAATCCGCCAAATGGTATGATTCGTGCCTGATGCCGCTCTTGGAGCGGCTTTACAG
>CAZMSI010000226.1:0-3290 GCA_964568895.1 uncultured Sideroxydans sp.
GCGGCAGGTCCAGCTTCACCGAACGCGCCGCCGGCCCCTCGCCGATCATGATGTCGATCTGGTAATCCTCCAGCGCGGGATAGAGGATCTCCTCCACCACCGGCGACAGGCGATGGATCTCGTCGATGAACAGCACGTCGTGCGGGTCGAGATTGGTCAACAGCGCGGCGAGGTCGCCCGCGCGCTCCAGCACCGGGCCGGAAGTGTGGCGCAGGTTGACCCCCATCTCGCGCGCGATAATGTGCGCCAGCGTGGTCTTGCCCAGTCCCGGCGGACCGAACAGCAGCACATGATCGAGCGGCTCTTTCCGTTTGCGCGCCGCCTCGATGAAGATTGACAACTGGCCGCGTATTTTCTCCTGGCCGACATATTCGTCTAGCTGCTTTGGACGCAGCGCGCGCTCCAGCACCTCCTCCTGCGTGGAAACTGCGGCAGGCGAGATGATGCGCTCGGCGCTCAGGTCGTCGTTCTGGATCATGTCAGGCAAGATCTTCCATATCGCAGCCCAGCACTGCGGCCAACTTTCCCAGAGTAGCAACGGTGGGCCGGCTTTTGCCGGTTTCGATCTTGGATACGGCGGCGGAACTGATACCGATTTTGGCGGCAAGCGCGCGCAGTGTGTAGCCGCGATATTCGCGCCATACCTTGAGCGGTGGCTCGCCGGCAACCAGGCGGGCGGCCATTTCTGCGGACAGCGTCTCTTCTCCCTCGCGTATCCTGTCCAATTGGTTCCCGGCATCGGCAATGTCCTCGCGCGCTTCCAGCCGCGCCATCAACACTTCCCATTCCGAGACCGGAACCACAACGAAGGCGTCCTTGCCGTTTTGCTTGATGGTTTGCAGTTTCATTTGTACACGTCTCCACGCGAAGCGATTTTCAACACCAACACGACCAGTTCATCATCCTGCACAGCGCAGACCACGCGCCAACCGCCAACCCGTAAGCGCCAGAATCCGCTTCCCTCCAATGGCTTCCAGTCGCCCCGATAAGCAGCCGGGTTCTTTGCGATTTCCAGCATGACCGACTGGATTTTCCTTGCGATTCCGCCCGGTATCTTGCGCAATGTCTTGACCGACTGCTTGCTGTAGCGGACTTTGAACATGGATTAATGATAACCATTGGTTAGCATTTGGTCAACCGCATCAACCGCCGGCACATTACCCTTTCGACAACAGTTTAAGTGCCTGGCGTATGCCGTCCGATACGCCAATATCGTCGGGTAATTGTTTGGCCGCCCAATCGGCTTCCTTGCCGCTGTAACCCAGCGCCAGCAGCGCGTTGGTTACGTCGTCTCCACGCACCGGCGCAGCACCCTGGACACCACCGGCCGCATCCGCCTCGAATTTGCCCTGCAGTTCCAGCAGCAGACGCTCGGCGGTTTTCTTGCCGACGCCGGGTATTTTGGTCAGCCGACCGGATTCCTTGCGCGCCACGGCATCGGCCAGCTCGGCCATGCTCAGCCCGGACAGCACGGCCAGCGCGAGCCGTGGCCCCACACCGCTTATTTTCAGCAACTGGCGAAAGGCGGTACGCTCGTCCAGCGAGCCAAAACCGAACAGCAGGTGCGCATCCTCGCGCACCACCAGGTGCGTGTGCAGCACAACCGTTTCATGCAATGCAGGCAGGATGTAGAACGTACTCATCGGCACGTCCACCTCGTAGGCCACGCCCTGCACATCCAGCAGGATTTGCGGCGGATTCTTTTCCAGCAGCAGGCCAGTCAAACGACCGATCATGCCTTTCCTTTCGACAGACTCAACACCAGCGCCAGCAAACCGCCATGCAGCAGCATCGCCAGGATGGTCAATTTAATTGCCGCAGCCAGTTGCCGCGGTTGCAGGGCGTAACGGAACAACTGCCGCGCCGCCATTGCGCTCAGCGGCATGGCCAGCCAGCAAACCAGCGCCCAAGCAGGCAACTTACCGGAGGCCACACACAGCGTCAACCAGACATAAGCCAGCGTCGCGATCAGCACATAACCCCAGCGCGCATGGCGCACCTCCAGCCGCGCCACCCAGTGCAGCTTGCCCGCCTGCCGGTCTGCCGCGCGATCCGGAAACTGGTTGATATACAGCAAGTTGGCAACCAGCAACGCATACGACAGTCCCGCATAAACCGGGGCAATGGAAAAACTGCCGCGCTGCACGAAATCGGTGCCCACGGTAATCAGCAAAAAACCCGCCGCCACGCACAGCTCGCCCAGGCCGCGGCTGTTGAGCCGGAACGGCGGCGCGGAATAGGCCCAGCCGATGAACAGCCCGCCCAGACCGACCCATGCCAGTTGCGGCGTAGAAACCTGCATCAGCCACAGCCCCGCCAGCGCCACGCCCGCCATCAATGCAAAACCGAAGCGCGCGGTCTGCGCCGTGCTCAGCACACCGTTCTGGATGAAGCGGCTGCCGCCGGTGAACGGAAAAATGCGCTCGACGTTGCAGGCATCAGTGCCGTTCAGCGCGTCGTAATAATCGTTCAGCACATTCACTCCGGCATGCGCCATCAGCGCAAACAACAAGGTCGCCAACGCCAGCACGCCATGCAGCGCCACCCCGGAGTATGCCGCCGCAGCCAATCCCAGCAGGCCCGCCACCAGGCTGGCCGAAAGAAACGCGGGGCGGGCTGCCGCAAGGTACAGTGCAAACGGATTGCGGAAAGTATCGAGCGCGGGTTCCAGCGGCTGCGTCATACCAGCCTGCCGCCGCGCACGCGAAAGCCCTTGGTCGCCAGCTGTCCCAGCCCCATGCCGCCGTGCGCATGACTGATGGCGCACGCCAGCGCATCTGCCGCGTCCGGACTCGGCGTGCCGGACAGTTTCAGCAGGCGCTGCACCATGTCCTGCACCTGCTCCTTTTTGGCGTGGCCGTTGCCCACCACCGCCTGCTTCACCTGCAGCGCGGTGTATTCCGCCACCGGCAGGCCTGCCAGCACCGCGGCGCAGATTGCCGCACCGCGCGCCTGTCCCAACAGCAATGTGGATTGCGGATTGACGTTGACGAACACCTTTTCCACCGCCACCTGTTGCGGCCGGTGCTGCTCGATCACCTCGGTCAGCGAATCGAGTATCACCTTGAGACGCTCCGGCAATTCGCCCTCCGGCGTCTTGATGCAGCCGCTGGCAACGTAATGCAGTTGCTGTCCGGTTTTGTCTATCACACCAAACCCGGTGATACGCAGCCCAGGATCAATGCCAAGGATACGGATTGAGGATTGAGGATTGAGGATTGAGTCGCCCGGCATGACGTATCGAGCCAGCTATTCCTGAATCCTGAATCCCGAATCCTGAATCCTGCTTC
>CAZMSI010000227.1:0-3268 GCA_964568895.1 uncultured Sideroxydans sp.
GGCGGGTGACAACAATACTCAATCCGGAAAGCGTCCCCATCCGATTTCCTTTCGAAAGGCCGGCCGGCCATGGGCTGCTGGAAATTTGCACGGATGGGGATTGTCCGGGGCCATCCGCGGCCACTGTTATAAAGCGAGTGCGGCGAGGATTTCACCGGCGCCCTGCGCCAGCAGATCTTCGGCCACCGCCTTGCCCAGCGTCTCGGGATCTGACGCCGGACCGCTGCGTTCGGCGCGCAACATGCGGGCTCCGTCCGGCGTGGCGACGAAGCCGCGCATGCGCAACTGGTCGCCGGTCAATTCGGCAAAGCCGCCCAGCGGCACCTGGCAACTGCCCTGCAGCGTGCGGCTCATGGCGCGCTCCGCCAGTACACGGGCAGCGGTGTCGGCGTGATACAGCGGCGCCAGCATTTCTATCAGGTCGGCGCGATCGGCACGGCATTCGATACCCAGTGCGCCCTGGCCCACTGCCGGCAGGCTGTCGTCGCTGGGAATGACGTAGCGGATGCGCGCATCCAGTTCCAGCCGTTTCAGGCCCGAAGCAGCGAGGATAATCGCCGCATACTGGCCTTCGTCCAGTTTGCGCAACCGCGTCTGCACGTTGCCGCGCAATGGCTTGACCTCGAGATGCGGGTAATTTGCACGCACCTGGCTTTCGCGGCGCAGGCTGGAGGTGCCGACCACGGCACCGGCAGGCAGCGAGGCAAGGTCGGCGTAATCGTTGGAGACAAAAGCATCGCACGGGTCTTCGCGCTCGCAGATGCAGGCCAGGGTGAATCCTTCCGGCATATACATCGGCACGTCCTTCAGCGAATGCACCGCAATGTCGGCGCTGCCGTTCTCCAGCGCGGCCTCCAGTTCCTTGACGAACAGCCCTTTGCCGCCGATTTTTGACAAAGTCACGTCGAGAATGCGGTCTCCCTGCGTCGTCATGCCCAATATGCTGACTTCGGTTTGCGGGTATAATGCACGCAGCCGATCCCGGATGTGCTCTGCCTGCCACATTGCCAATGCGCTTTCGCGCGATGCGATGACCAGTGTTGCGGGTGGATTAGATGCTGGTGATGCCTGACTCATTGTGATTTCCTGAAAATCCGTTTTTGTAATTCCGTTCGCGGCGCATTCTAGCACGAGCCAGGATGCGCGCGCTTTAACGCTACGGCTGAAATATAATGAAGAAAGTAATGAATCTGCTTGCCGCGCCTGCGGACATATCGAGTAAGGACGTGCCGCTGCGCGACGACATTCGCCTGCTGGGACGCATCCTGGGCGATACCCTGCGCGAACAGGACGGGGTCGAGACCTTCGAGCTGGTGGAAAGCGTGCGCCGCGCCGCGGTGCGCTTCCGCAAAACGCACGACGAACGCGACGGCGACCAGTTGGAACAGATGCTGGACGATTTGTCTCCCGGAGATACGCTGGCGGTGGTGCGCGCCTTCAGTTATTTCTCGCAGCTATGCAACATCGCCGAGGACCTGCACCACAACCGTCGTCGCCGCGTCCACCTCAAGGCAGGTTCGAAACCGCAGCAGGGCAGCATGCAACTGGCGCTGGACCGTGTTCAGGAAAAAAACATCAGTGCCGAAGCAATGCAGGAGTTTCTCGACAAGGCGCTGATTTCGCCAGTGCTGACCGCGCATCCCACTGAGGTGCAGCGCAAGAGCATACTAGACTGTCAACTGATCATCTCGAGCATTCTGGCCGAGCGTGATCGCCTCGACATGACGCCGGAAGAACTTGAGGCGAACGAGGAGACGCTGCGCCGTTTCGTGCTGATCCTGTGGCAGACGCGCATGCTGCGCACGATCAAACTGACCGTGCCGGACGAGATCAAGAATGGCCTGACCTACTACTCCTACACCTTCCTGACGGAAGTCCCGCAGATTTATGCCAACCTGGAGAAGCAGCTGGAGCAGCGCTTCGGCAAGCGCATGGAAGTTCCTCCGTTCCTGCGCATCGGCAGCTGGATCGGCGGCGACCGCGACGGCAACCCGTTCGTCACCCACGACGTGATGCACAATGCGGCGGAACGCCAGTCGGCCCTGATTCTGGAACACTACCTGTCCGAAACCAACATGCTTGGGCATCGCCTGTCGCTGTCCACCCGGCTGGTTGACGTCAGCGATGAGCTCGCGGCCTTCTCCGCGCAATCGCCGGACGAGGCGCTGAGCCGCGAGGACGAGCCTTATCGCCGCGCACTGATCGCAATTTATTCGCGCCTGGCCGCCACCACCAAACAGCTCGGTCATCGCTCGGCCCATCTGCGTCCGATCGACCCCGATGCGCAGCCTTATGCCGACGTCCAGGAATTCATCGGTGAACTCGACATCCTGATCGATTCGCTGTACCAGCACCACGGTACCTATCTGGCGCGCGGCCGCCTCGCCAACCTGCGCCGCGCAGCCGAAGTGTTCGGCTTCCACCTGGCACCGCTGGACATGCGCCAGCACAGCGGTGTGCACGAACAGGTAGTGCACGAACTGTTGGAACACGGTGCTGGCCAGGCCGGCTACAACCAGCTCGACGAGGCCGCGCGTCGCGACACGTTGCTGGCAGCACTGCGCACCGGCAAGCATCTCGGCACGGAAATGGAAAAGTTCTCGCACACTGTGCAGGGCGAGTTGCGCATCATGCACACCGCAGCGGAAATCCATCACCGCTTTGGCAGCGCCGCATTGCCCAACTATGTCATCTCCAAGACCGACGACGTTTCCGACCTGCTGGAAGTGGCGCTGATGCTGCAGCAGGCGGGACTACTGGAAGACGGCGGACAGCCGCAACTGCACCTCAACATCATTCCGCTGTTCGAGACCATCGCCGACCTGCGCGGCTGTGGCACCATCATGGACGAATTGTTCTCCATCCCGTATTACCGCGAGCTGCTGAAAAGCCGCAGCGATATACAGGAAGTGATGCTGGGCTATTCCGACAGCAACAAGGACGGCGGCTACCTGACCGCCAACTGGGAGCTGTACAAGGCCGAACTGGAACTGGTCCAGGTGTTCGAAAAACACGGCATCGAGCTGCGCCTGTTCCACGGTCGCGGCGGCACTGTCGGCCGCGGCGGCGGCCCCAGCTACCAGGCCATCCTGGCGCAACCGCCTGGCAGCGTGAACGCGCAGATCCGTATCACCGAACAGGGCGAAGTGATCGGCAGCAAATATTCCGACCCGGAAATCGGCCGCCGCAACCTGGAAATCCTGATCGCGGCCACCATGGAGGCGACGCTGCTGCACCATCACGGCGACGATTCCACCATGCCGGAATA
>CAZMSI010000228.1:0-3267 GCA_964568895.1 uncultured Sideroxydans sp.
TCATCGCCTTCCAGTTCCTGCTCGCGCAGCCAACCCGCCAGCCCAGGCAGATCCCCGATGTCGAATTCCGCGCTGACTTCGGCACGAACGCAACCGGCACGCACCATGGCGGCATCGCCGCGCTCGCCCAGCGCCAGCGACAGCGCATCGATCAGGATGGATTTCCCCGCGCCGGTCTCCCCGGTCAGCGCGGTGAAGCCGGCCGTGAAATCGAGTTCGAGGGAATCGACGATGACGAAATCGCGGATGCCGAGAAACTTGAGCATTACGGGGCTTTGTTCCAGAGCAGCTTTTCGCGCAACGTATGGTAATAACTGTGCCCCACCGGATGCAGCAGGGTAACCGGCTCGGCATAGCGGCTGACCACCACCTTGTCGCCCTCTTCCAGGCTAAAGCTGGAATGACTGTCGCAGTGCAGCCAGACGTCGGCGGCACGATTCATCACGATTTCCAGTTCCGATTTGCTGCTCAACACGATCGGGCGGTTGCTCAGCGTATGCGGACTCACCGGCACCAGCGTGATCAGCTCCAGCGCCGGATGCACGATGGGCCCGCCGGCAGACAGCGAATAGGCGGTGGTGCCGGTCGGCGTCGCCACGATCAGGCCGTCGGCGCGCTGGTTGGAAAGGTACTCGCCGTCGATGCGCACCTCGAATTCGATCATGCTGCTGGTGTTGCCGCGGTGCAGTACCACTTCATTGAAAGCCAGTGCGCGGAACACTTCCTCGTCGTTGCGCATCACCGCGCCCTGCAGCAACATGCGCTGCTCGGTGACGAACTGCCCCTGCAGCATGTCGGCAATGGTCGGCAGCATGTTGTCGAGCGAAATATCGGTGAGGAAGCCGAGCCGGCCCTGGTTGATGCCGACCAGCGGCACCCGGTGCGGCGCCAGCGTGCGTACGATGTTGAGCATGGTGCCGTCGCCACCGATCACGATGGCCAGGTCGACCGCGGCACCCAGTTCCGTCAATTCCGCTTCGGGATAGCCGTGCTTGCCTAGGTGTTCGGCGGTAAGCGTATCCATTACCACAGACAACCCTTTTTCCGTCAGAAAAGCGGCCAGTTGCAGCAACGGCCCGGAGATATCCGGCGTCTTGTATTTGCCGATCAGCGCAATGGTCTGGAAGGGGAATTTCATGCCCGAGATTAAACCATATCGGCAGTTCAATGACAAAGCTGACAAGCCACATAATTGTGGTAACAGCGCGGTAAATTCCACAGCTTAACTTTGCCTGGCTTACCTCAATGATTATCGATGGGGTCAGACTCGATTGATTCTGAATTTCTCCGACTTCCTGTCCCCACCCCTTGCCGACGGCTCCACCCGTCGCTCCAATTGCTGCTGGATACGCTGCTTGAATCGGTCGCTACCCAGCACCCAGGCCTTGTTCGTCGCCTGCCTGATCTCATCCAGCCCACTCTCGGAAATATGATGCTTAAATAACTGCCGGTAGGCAGCCTGCCTGTCTTCATCCGACTTGCCCAAGCGCATATACTCGGCGTGCGGCGTCACCAGAACATCCGCCCGCCCCTGCGCATTGCAACCGTAGCTCGACCACGGATATTCCGATGGGTGCGTCACCATCCCCGCACGCACCGGATTTAGTTCGATGTAGCGCATGCAAGTCATCAGATAATTTTCCGAATCAATCAGGGTTGCCTTGTATCGCCCCTCCCACAAGGTACCGCTGCGCTGGTAGCAATAGTTGTAATACTGGACATAATAGCGTCCTAGCATCTGCATGGTCTTGCCCGTCGCATTCGCTTCATGTGGTGTGAGCAGCAAATGCACATGATTGGTCATCAGAATGTAAGCGTGGATGTCACAGCCGTGTTTTTCGCAGGCCGCCTGGAGCTTTTCGAGGTAAAAAAGATAATCCGCATCGGCGCAGAATATCTCGCTGCGGTTGTTGCCCCGAACAATCACATGCTGGGGCTGACCGGGAATCGTGAATCTGGGAAGGCGGGCCATTTGATTCCTTTCGGGATCAGGGATGGCCCAAGATAACACCGGTGTCGGATGAAATCAATCGAGTCTGACCCCATTGTTCGTGCCATTGTTCTGCTGGGTTGCTTGATCAACGCCCTTGCGATGGCGAGGCGCTGCTTCTGCCCGCCTGAGAGTCCCACACCGCGCTCGCCAATTTCTGTCTGATAGCCCTTGGGCAGGGACTCGATCATGTCGTGGATTTCCGCCATGCGGCAGGCGCGCACGATGTGCTCGAAGGTGGCATGCGGGTTGGCCATCATCAGGTTGTCGTAGAGGGTGCCGGAGAACAGCATGGTTTCCTGCGGTACTACGCCGAAGTAATGCCGCAGTTCGTTTGCCGACAAATAACTAAATGGGTCAGCATCGCATTAAGTTTTCGCATTTAATGATAGGGACGTACCACGAATATTCGTCAAGCTTTAATCCTCCACATTTCGTCATTAACGAGCTAAAAGGCTCAGACTCGAATCATTGTTTCTGCCCATTTCTACAGCATGGAATTTAACAGCAGCCAGCCCCGCCGCCTATAGACCAAATTGCCTATGCAATAAGTTATAGATATTTATTTCAGGTATCGAACCTGCCCCGGCTGGCGGACCTGGCGACAGTGGTAGAATATCCCCATGCTCAACGACCGCGCGCAAATCCTGCTCAAGACCCTGGTGGAACGCTATATCAGCGATGGCCAGCCGGTGGGCTCGCGCGCGCTGCAGCAGTTCTCGGGGCTGGAGGTCAGCTCCGCCACCATCCGCAACGTGATGGCCGACCTCGAGGAGATGGGGCTGGTTGCCAGCCCGCACACCTCGGCCGGGCGCATCCCCACGGCGCAGGGCTACCGCACCTTCATCGACACGCTGATGGTGGTGCAGCCGCTGGACACGGTGCGCGTGCAGCAGCTTGAGCATCAACTTCAACCGGACAACCCGTCGCGGCTGTTGACCCAGGCCTCCAGCCTGCTGTCCGAGCTGACCCGTTTTGCCGGCATCGTTGCCACGCCCAACCGCAGTAGCATCACAGTGCGCCAGATCGAGTTCCTGCGCCTGTCCGAAAAGAAAGTGTTGCTGATCATCGTAATGCCGGATGGCGAAGTGGAAAACCGCGTGCTGCTCACCGACAAGGATTACACCCAGTCCCAGCTCGCCGAGGCCGGCAACTTCCTCAACCAGAACTACGCCGGCCGCTCGCTGCACGACATCCGCCAGCGTCTGCAAAGCGAACTACGCCAATTGCGCCACGACATGACTGCGCTGATGGCCGCCGCCATTGCCGCCGGCGAC
>CAZMSI010000229.1:0-3264 GCA_964568895.1 uncultured Sideroxydans sp.
CCGGATAGCGGCTGAAGAAATTGCGCCAGATACCGCCGCGCAGGAAAGCCTTGTCCTCGTCGTAGCGCCCCTGGTTCTTGATCGCCTGCACCAGGTCGGCAAAGCGGTGTGCCGCCGGTGCCGGCAGCGTCCATTCATTCATCTCGATGTAGGAAGTGGTCGGCAGGTAGACCACGCCGCGCGTTTTGGCCTGCGCATGGTAATCGCAGTAACGCATCGGCTTGATCACGTCCGAGGCCAGCACACCCTCGATGAAGTTGGTGAGCCATCCCTTTTCGTATACCCATTCGTAGGTTTCGGGCCAGATGCCGAACTTCTCGATGTCGTCGAAATACACCGCGGCATTGTTGCTGTCGCCTGCCAGGCTTTCGATGTAGCGCACCGCTTCGTCCGCCGGAGAGAACGGCAGGCGGTAGCGCAGCGCCTCGGAGATCGGATACAGATCGAGCGTCCTGCCGTCTTCCTCGGTACTGAAGAAACCGGTGAGCTCGGCGTTCTCCAGTCCGGCGCAGAGGAAATGGTAATCGTCCACGGTAACGTACTTGACTCCGCAATCTGCCAGTGCCGGCACCACGTTGGATTCCCACACCCGCTCGGTCAGCCAGGCGCCGGTCGGGCGCTGCCCCAGCGTGCCCTGCAGGCGGTCGGACAAGCGGTTGATCTGGCCGATGCGATCGCGCGCGGGAATCGCCGCCAGCACCGGTTCGGTATAGCCCGCACCGAACAGCTCGGCCTGGCCGCGCGCCACCATCTCGTGCAGCAACTTGATGTCGTCCGGGTAGTTTTCGAGCAGGTAATCGAACAGCCAGCCGCTGAAATGGATGGCAAACGGAAAGTCCGGAAAGCGGTGCATCATGTGCAGGAAAGGCTGGTAGCAGCGACGGTGCGCATCGTCCAGCACATGCGGGAAATTTCCCACTGGCTGGTGGGCGTGGACGCCAAGTAACAGGGCGACGGATTTAGGCATTTTAGTTAGTCTTCCTTCTTGCTTAAGCGTTGTTACCGATTCATTCAGAACCGCGGCGCATGGTGCCGCCCATCTCTGCATTGCCAGCTGCGCCTGCACTGATCGGATGCTGCAGTTCCACCGGCGCCGGCAGTTTGAGCAACTGGTAGAGATTGGCCAGGTTGAGCCGGTACAGCCGATCGAACGATTGCACGCTGAGCCCGGGATTGTAGTCGCCGAACCACCAGAACCAGTCGGAACCCTCGCAGATGCCAAGCTGCTGTTCGGCAAGATGCTGCTCTTCCTCGTTCAGGCGGCCGCTGTTGATCACCCGGTCGTAGCTGGTCTTGGCCGCGCACAGCAGGTCCCACGCGTGGTTCTTGTCGGTCATGCCGATCCAGGTACTGAAAGTGCCATACACCCAGCTGCCGGAAACCATCGCCGGCAGGCTGCCCGGTTCCAGCGCGATACGCTTGCCCTTGGGCGCGGATGCTCCCAGCCGGTTCACGCATTCGCCAAAGGTAGTGGTCTGGATGAAAGGATGATCCTGCAGTGCCTCATACAGTTCGGCCAGGAAGTAGTAGCCGTTGTAGGGATAGTATTCCCAGGCATTTTCGCCGTCGAGGATCACGCTGACCACCGGCTCCTCCTCCAGCTTGCTGTGATTGCGAATGCCTTCCAGCGTGCTGATGAAATCGCTCACCGCATCGCGTCCGTGCCACTTGGTGTATTCGAAACCGATCTTGTCGGACAGCCGGTCGTCGCGGAAGAAGCAGAGAATGTCGCCCTTCTCGGTCAGGCAGCGATAGGGGCGGTACAGATATTCCGTGCGCTCCGGCATGCCGTCGCCATGCAGGCGGCGCAAGCTGTTGAACAGCACGGTCTCGCCGCTGGCGGTCCACTCGCAGCCGTGCTCGGCAAGCACGCCCGCTGCGGGCAGCGAGATGCCGCCCTCGCCAGGCCACATGCCGTGCGGCTCGCCGCCGAAATACTCGCGGTAATTTTCCAGCGCTTCCTCGACTTGCTTGCCGGCGCGCTCGCGGCCGCCCGGATAGCGCGGCGTTTTCGGCAGCTCCGCCTGCGGCATCGCCTCGCGCGCGCTATCGAAATCGAGCAGCAGCGGCAGGATCGGATGGTAGTAAGGCGTGGTGGAAATTTCGACCTGCCCCCTGTCCTGCAGCTTGCGGTAGCGCGGGATGACGTCCTTGACCAATTCACCGATCAGCTCGAACAGCTGGCGCCGCTCCTCATAGGTAAACTCGCACTCCTTGGCCATCAGCTGCGGCACCAGTTCGTTGCTGCGGCGCACGCTCTCGCCCATCCACGCCAGGTGATACCACACCAGCAGGTCGCCCAGATATTGGGCCGACAGATAACTCAACTGCAATTCGCCCACTTCGTCCAGCATCATGAACATCTGGTGCAACCGGCTATACGCCGGGAACGGTTCAATCATGTTGGCGTGGTTGCTGCGGAAACCGCTTTCCAGCAGGAGGCGGCGCTGTTCCGGCATCAGCTCGTGCAAATCTTCCTGCGCCAGCATTGCCAGCAACGGGTCGCGTATTTCGCCGCTGGCAAACTGCTGCTCGTAATCGACCAGTTGGTCGATCAGCGACGGCACGAAATTCACCACCGCCTTCATTCCCGGATGCTGCTCCAGGTGATACACCATGTCGGTGTAGTCCTTGATCGCGTGCAAATAGGTCCACGGCAGTTCGAATTCACCGCTCAGGCGGTTGCGATAATCCGGCTGGTGCATGTGCCAACACAGGACCAGATGGAGCTTTGCGGGAGTAGTCATTGAAAAATCATTTTCTTTCAGGGCAACAGCATGAACAATCGTACCCGTTATGGTATCGGTAGCGCACAGAACGCGGGATGTGGCGTCAGTTTAGCATTCGCGGCGAGGATGTGAAGCCGGCAACAATCCGTCTCTAGATAACCTGGTGGCGATTCTGTCCCAGCATTTCCGGCGTAATCAGCACGATCCCCTTCTCCGACACATAGAACCGCTCGCGGTCCTCTTCGGGATTGATGCCGACCTGCAAGCCGTCCGGGATCAGACAGCCCTTGTCCACGATGGTCCGCTTCAGCACCACATGTTCGCCGATATGTACCTTGGGCAGGACCACGCAATCCTCGACCTGGCTGTGGTCGTTGACGTGCACATCAGAAAACAGCACTGAATGGCGTACCGTCGCACCGCTGATGATACAGCCGCCGGACACCAGGGTATCCACCGCCATGCCGCGCCGCCCATCCTCGTCGAACACGAACTTGGCCGGCGGCAACTGCTCCTGGTAGGTCCAGATCGGCCA
>CAZMSI010000230.1:0-3221 GCA_964568895.1 uncultured Sideroxydans sp.
CTACAACCCAGGTTGCGATAAAGTAACCTAGTGCAGCACCAGCGAAAGTATCAGCCGCCCAATGCTGATCCTGATAAACGCGTGAAACTAAAGTAAGCACCGCGGGCAAATATGCCATCACTTTCAAAACTGGCGACTTAACATTTCTCGAAAGAACGGTCGAAAGTACAAATGCTACAGTGGAGTGACCGCTTGGCATTGATTTATTATCCTGGTTAAAAATTGATGCAAAGGGCGTAAAATGAGTAGTCCCCTCATTTAAATATGGTCTTGATCTGCCTATTGCAAGTTTTAGGATAAAGGAAAGCGCGCCGGCATATAACGAAGCCTGCCCGATCTCATAAGCAATTTTTCTTGTTGTAATATCATCAGTCAATAACGAATGCACGGCAAATCCACTGAAGAGGACAATGGGCGCATATATTTCTCCCCACATTCTGCCAAATTCAATTGGAACACTCTTATAATATCTTTGACTTTCTTTTATAAATACCCCATTTACATCATATTTCCCATCTCTTAAAACTGCATCGCGAATAGGTTGATCAGCAGTTTCTATAACTATAAATGTTGCGGCACTTACCAAACCAATTTTTAGCCAATCGCCTCCATCCCATCTAGTTGGTTGCTTAATAAATTCCCAGGTTTCATTTCCGAATTGAGAAAATGTATACTTTAACTGTGACATGGAATTCTGTAAAACAGGTTCTTGTGCTAACAGGGAAGATCCGCATAGCATTGTCAGAAGAAGTGATAAATAAACTTTATGTCGCATTGTGTTTGCTAGCAACCATACTAAGGACGAATATTTTCTTTGCATTGTGATTTGGCTCCTGTGTTTATGAATGTGCATCTATTTATCGTGATTAGAAAATATTTTAGTTAAGTGGAATTGTAATACTAAGTGGAAAGCTTGGTGAGATTTCCACCATTGATTTTTTTTTCTCATGCTGATCTACAACCCAGGTTGCAACAAAATAACCAATTGCGGCAGCTAAGAAATTATCCGATGCCCAGTGTTTATCATGGTAAATACGAGCGACAAATGTTAGTGCTGCAGGAATATAAGCTGCTACTTTTAACCAATCTTGTTTAGCATTTCGTGACAGAACTGTTGAAAGCGAAAATGCCCAGCTTGTATGCCCTGCAGGCATTGAAGTAAAATCCCAACCTAAGAATGAAAATGGTTTAAATTCTTTTGCACCAAGTTCGTTATAAGGTCTGGCTCTACCGAGAGAATGTTTAATTATCTGAGTTACTATCTCTGTATATAGTCCGGCTTGCGCAATTTCAAAAGCGATTTTTTTTGAAGAATAATTTTCATCCAACCATCCATTTAAAGCAAACCCACTCGCTAAAATCACCGTGGGATACCAATCACCCCATATATTACCAATTTTGATTGGTATGCTGTTGTAGTATTGTTGATTCTTTAAAACTACATCCCGTATTGGTTCGTCGGCAGTTTCTATCACTAAAAATGTTGCAGCACTTATCAAACCTATTTTTAACCAATCACTTCCATTCCATTTAGTCGGTTGCTTTAAATAGTCCCAAGACTCGTTTCCGAACTGAGAAAAATTATATTTTAGCCTATATACAGAATTCCTTAAATCCGAATTTTGTCCAAATACTAAAGACCCGACTATCATTGAAAGAAATAGTGATAAAATGATCCTCTTTAAATTTCCATCCATTTTATATTTGTCATTAAAATTTTAGAGTGAATAATCCTATTTCTTAAACTTGAACCCCTCAAAAAATATTTGAAGAAAGATCTTCTGTTCTGTTCTTACGGAATGAACGCTTGGAAAATCATGCGGGTATCTATCACTGTAGTAAATCAAATGTTCAAATCCAATGCTTAAATTGTTATAGAGTTTGAATGCAACACTTGGTTTGAGTAATGCAATGTAACTATTTCCTGCAGTTCCTACATAAGTACTTAACCACCAATAATAAGCCAAAAATCTAATGTTAGCCCATCCGCCAAGATTAAGAGTGCTTTCAAGTTTTAGTTGAGCTCCGCCAGCATAATCATAATCTCTAACTTGTAAAGTATCCGGTCCATGCCGACCACTGAGTCCACCGAAAGGGACAATATCAGTATGAAGATCAGTATAAAGAACTGTGCTCTTGTTAATTGGCAGTTTAGAAATTACTCCAGGCCCAAAACCAATTGTACCTAATTCAAAAGTTTTATTATCGTAAAAGTTCATTTGTTGAAATAATCCGTTCAACATTTCCAAATTCCCGATTTGAGCATTACTGCCAAATAACATACCGAAGCCGCTTATTTCATCAATAATTTTTCTACCAACGCCGAAATCTAAATCTGTTCGAACTTTGAAATAATCATAAGGCTTCCGTGATCTTTTTTCGAAAGGATTTCCATAATCGAGATTAAGATTAAAATTCAAACTGTTGGATGCCTCCTCGTTTGAATTTCCTTGATTTACTCTATGATAGCCGCTGGCTAAGGTTACATTAAGTGGTTCTTTTTGATAAACTTCCTCAGTAGTTGTTCTGAAAACTTTTCCCGATAAAAGCCTGCTAAAAAATCTTGTTGGTGTAATAACTGCGACGGCCGATTCCCTTAAAAGTCTATTAAATCCAGTTGTTTGATCATCCAGAATATTGGAACCTAACCGGTAGAATATTTCACCAAGAAAAATTCCATTAATAGGAGTATTGATAACGTCGTTATATGAAGGCAGCGTATTCTCACCGAAATATTCCCACTCTAAACTTCCTAACAATGCAAAAGGTGCGGATTCAAAAAATGAATAGCCATTTGCTCGAGCAGCATTAAAATACATTCCCCCAGAAAATGGATGGAAGAAATAATTCATACCAAACCTGTCTTTATCCCATTCCCATCCTGTTTTGATGTTATGTTTCCAGCTATTAAATCCAACCCTTGAAAAGTTGTAGTTAAAGATATATCTGTCAATTACTAAAGTAGAGATGTTTGACATGGTAACTCTAAATGCAACCATCCATGGAGATGATTTCTCATTATATAACGGATTGTCATTCCGTAAATCACCATACATGTTATACTTTGTTGTATCCAATACAGGATTATCGATGGATTCAAATAATGTTGTTCGATGAGGATCAAGTGTCAAATTGGAATAACGATTTATTGTATTTTTTGATATTTGTCGATTAAAAGAACTATTATGATTGATCAATTTCATTTGATCAAATACAGGCTT
>CAZMSI010000231.1:0-3197 GCA_964568895.1 uncultured Sideroxydans sp.
CTTGCCTATCTTGATGATGGACTCGTTGGAGAAGCCTTGTGTTCTGGTCCACAAGTTATGCAGGAAATTCAAGCAAGTCCTCCGTTCCGCTATGATTCGGTAACCCTCCCGCCAGTGGCGAAAGCCGCTATAATGCACGCCGATTATCACCGATTCGCTGTATACATTCCATAAAGATGCGCATCCTGCTCAGCAACGACGACGGATATTTCGCACCCGGCCTGGCCTGCCTGGCGGAAACGCTCGCCTCTATCGCCGAGGTCATGGTGGTTGCGCCCGAGCGCAATCGCAGCGGCGCCAGCAACTCATTGACGCTGGATCGGCCGCTGATGCTGCGCCGCGCGCAGAACGGCTTCCATTACGTCAACGGCACGCCTACCGATTGCGTGCACATGGCGGTCACCGGCATGCTGGAACAGCAGCCGGACATGGTGATCTCCGGCATCAATTCCGGCGCCAACATGGGCGACGACACCATCTACTCCGGCACCGTCGCGGCTGCGACCGAAGGTTTCCTGCTGGGCATTCCCTCGATTGCCGTATCGCTTGCCGGCAGCGAATTGCTGCATTACGCGACCGCAGCCCAGGTGGTGGTGGAACTGGTGCAGCGCTTTGAGAAAAAAACCCATACCCAGCCCTGGCTGCTCAACGTCAACGTGCCGGACATTCCGCGCGAGCAACTGCAGGGTGTGGAAGTGACGCGTCTGGGCAAGCGCCACAAGGCCGAGCCGGTGGTCAGGACGACCAACCCCAACGGCGAAACCGTGTACTGGGTGGGACCGGCGGGCAAGGCGCAGGATGCGGGCGAGGGGACTGATTTCCATGCGGTGGCGAACAACCGCGCCTCGGTTACGCCGCTGCAGATCGATCTTACGCAATACAACCAGCTCGATGCGGTGCGCGGCTGGCTGCACGGTGCTGCCGCATGAACATGCGCCACAGCGGCATCGGCATGACCTCGCAGCGCACGCGCGGGCGCATGATCGAACGCCTGCGCAGTGAAGGCATCCAGGACGAAGTGGTGCTGGCGGCGATGAATGCGGTGCCGCGCCACATTTTCGTCGACGAAGCGCTGGGCACCCGCGCCTACGATGACGTATCGCTGCCCATCGGTTTCGGCCAGACCATCTCGCGGCCTTATATCGTGGCGCGCATGATCGAGATCGTGCGTGCGGGCAAGCCGCTCGAGCGCGTGCTGGAAATCGGTACCGGCTGTGGCTATCAGGCTGCAGTGCTGGCGCAGCTCGCGCGCCAGGTTTATTCGGTGGAGCGCGTGCAGCCGCTGTACGAACGCGCCAAACGCTGCATCGAGGAATTGCAGGCGGACAATGTCATCTTGCGCTATGCCGACGGCGGCATGGGCCTGCCGGAAGCGGCACCGTTCGACGGCATCATCATGGCCGCGGCGGCGACCCACGTGCCGCCCGCACTGCTGGAGCAGTTGGCGGTGGGTGGTAGAATGGTGCTTCCGCTGGGGACGCAGGAACAGGTGCTATGCCTGTATGAGCGCGATGCGCAGGGCATCCACGAGACGCGTCTGGAACCGGTCAAATTCGTGCCGTTGTTACTGGGAAAAGCATGACACAAAGAACAAACAGGGTGCTGAAAAACTACTGTGGCGGACCATCTGCGGCGTTGCGTGGTGCTCGCTTCCTCGCCTATCTATTCGATATGTCTCGGTCGCTGTGCGCTGCGCGCCTTGCATCTGGCCGTCCTCGCTACGTTTTTCAACACCCTGCTGGCAAACTGCATCTGCCGGGTGCCGCGCTGGCGGTGTTGGCGCTGGCCGGCTGTGCATCTTCTTCCGGCCCGGCGCCGGTGGTTGACCTGAATATCGCTGCGCGTCACTCCGCTTCCACATCCACCGGCAAGTATGTGGCGCCGGTGACCCTGACCGCCGCAGCCCATGGTCAGGATTGGCGGCCGCAGACCTACGTGGTGCAGCAGGGCGACACGCTGTACAGCATCGCCTTCAATTTCGGTTTCGACTACCACGACCTGGCCCGGCTCAACGGCATCCAGGATCCGACGATGATCCATGTCGGACAGGCGTTGCGCCTGTTCCCGGCCAACGGTGCTACCACTGCCCAGCCGGCCCCGGCTGTCGCACCCGTCGCCGCGATCGTCGACCAGCCCAGGGTGGTCAAGCTGCCGTATTCGCCGCAGGCTGTCGCGCAGATCGAACAAATGCAACAGCAGGAAGCCGCAACCACAGCCAGGCCTGCGCCGGCACCTCAGCCCGTGGTAGCGCAGGTGGATAGTAATGCTGCGGTCGCGGGTTGGGGGCTACCGGCCAGCGGCAAGCTGATCGACGGTTTCTCCGAAAAAGACGGCCGCAAGGGCGTCGATATCGCCGGCAAGCTCGGCCAGCCGGTGTTCGCCAGCGCGGCGGGCAAGGTGGTCTACAGCGGCAGCGGCCTGCGCGGCTACGGCAAGCTGGTCATCGTCAAGCACAACGCTACCTACCTCAGCGCCTATGCGCACAACAACCGGATACTGGTGAAGGAAGGGCAGCAGGTGGCGCGTGGCCAGAAGATCGCCGAGATGGGCAACACCGATGCCAAGCGCGTCGAACTGCACTTCGAAATCCGCAAGCTGGGCAAGCCGGTCGACCCGGCGCAATACATCAACTTTCCCAAGTCTTGACGGATAAAAAGCTCAACGTCATCGATCACAGCCGCGACAGCGCCGGATTGCGCTACGTTTATCCGGTGATCTCGCGGCGCGCGGGTGGCGTCTCCGTCGGCGTCAACCTCAACACCAACAACGCTTGCAACTGGCGCTGCATTTACTGCCAGGTGCCCGACCTTGCGCGCGGCGGCCCGCCGCCGGTGGATATGGCGCTGCTCGAAAAAGAGTTGCGCGGTTTTCTGCATGAGCTGCTGCACGGCGACTTCATGCAGACTCGCGTGCCGGAAGGCGCACGCCGCATCAACGACATCGCACTTTCCGGCAACGGCGAGCCGACCAGCGCCGAAGGCTTTGCCGAAGTCGTCAGGCTGATATGCCGGTTGAAGCAGGAATTGCAACTGCCGCCGGAAATCAAACTGGTATTGATCACCAACGGCAGCCTGTTGCAGCGTGATAACGTGCAGCAGGGACTGCGGGACATGGCGCAATGCAACGGCGAAATCTGGTTCAAGCTCGACCGCGCCAGCGAAGCCGACCTTGCGGATTTCTACAACCGCTACTACGCG
>CAZMSI010000232.1:0-3176 GCA_964568895.1 uncultured Sideroxydans sp.
TATTTGTTGACCCGGTTGATGCCCAGCGCCTTCAGCACATATTTCTCATAGATCGGTTCGGAAGAGCCGGTCTTCATCTTGCGCATGAAGTATTTTTCGAAGGCGATCTTGGCCAGGTGCACCCATTTGCCTTTCTTCGCCCAGGTCACGTTGCGCGGCGGGATCTGCGGCAGTGCCACGAAAGCGGCGCCGGTATCGCCCATGTCGGCGAGACAGATGGTGTTCCAGGTGGCGGTGGTGGTAGCCGGCTTGCCTGCCAGTTCGTCCTGGATGTTGTGCACGATGGCGGTGACCATGGATTCGATCATGTAACCGGTCTTCGGTGTGCCGACCGGAACCGGGGTCTGTTCCACCGGCGGGATTGCGATACACACGCCGGCCGAGAAGATGTTGCGATACTTCGGGCTGCGCTGATGCTCGTCCACGATCACAAAGCCCATGGGGTTGCACAGGCCTTCGACGCCGGCCACGGCACTCACCCCGCGGAACGGTGGCAGCATCATCGAATACTTGAATTCCACCACGTGATCCTTGATTTTCTCGCCATGGTCGTTGTATTCCTCGACATACATCTTGCCGGGCTCAACCTTCACCGTCTTGGCATTGGTGATCCATTTGATGTGGCGCTGGCGCAGCTCATTCTCGAGCAGACTTTTGGAATCGCCGACGCCGCCCAGGCCAAGGTGGCCGATATAGGGCTCGGGGCTGATGTAGGTGATCGGTACCTTGGGGCGCAGCTTGCGGCGGCGCAGGTCGGTCTCCAGCGCCAGCGCATATTCGTAGGCGGGGCCGAAACAGGAGGCGCCCTGGAAAGCGCCGACCACCACGTGGCCGGGGTTCTTCAGGAATTCCTCGTAGTCGTCGTATGCCTTGATGGCGTGATCCACGGTGCACACCGAATGGGTGTTGCCGCCGTTGGGTCCGGCACCCTCGATCAGTTCGAAGGCCAGGCGCGGTCCGGTGGCGATCACCAGATAGTCGTAGTCCACCGTCTCGCCGTTAACCAGATGGATGCGGCTGGCTTCAGCGTCGATTTTTTCGGCGGCCACGGCGATCAGCCCGATGTTTTTCTTTTCCAGATAGGGGCGCATCTTGAAAGTGGTTTCCTCGAGCTTGCGCCAGCCCAGTGCGACCCAGGGGTTGGATGGAACGAACTGGAAGGTATCGCTGGCGTTGATCACGGTAACCTTGTGTTCCTTGCCCAGTGCCTCGCGCATTTCGTATGCCGCCGGCATGCCGCCGGTGCCGGCGCCGAGTATGATGATATGTGCCATGCTCTTTCCTTAAATAATTTGAAAATCCTTGAAAACTGTCACTGGCTGCGCAGGAACAGCAGCAGGCCCGCCGCCAGCAGTGGCCACGCCAGCCACGGGCCGAACAGGATGCGCCAGACCTTGTGTTCCGGAATGAATCCCACGCCGTGCACGAAGCCTGCGGAAACCCCGAGCATGACCAGCGACAGCAGGCCATGCCCGGTGTGGGCAAATGCCCTGGGGTAGGTCAGGATCAGCCCGGCCAGGGCGAGCGCCAGCAACAGCGAGATCATGCGCGGCAGCGTTGCGTAAACACCGCTGTGCGCGGGAACGGTCATTGTTTGTCGCTCGGTTCATCCTCGGGAGCGCAGGCCTGCGCGTCGCAGATTATGGTGTTGACGATGGCCAGCAATACGGCCATGGTGACTCCGAGTATCCAGGCGAAATACCACATGTTGTTCTCCTTAAATCCTTAATAGGTTGACTTGTCGTTGGCTTGGATGAAGGCCTCGGTGACCTTGCCCGACATCTTCTTGTACGCCCAACTGGTGTACAGGATGACGAGGGGCAGGAAGATCACGGTTGCACCCAGCATCAGGCCCAGGGTCAGTTGCGACGACACGCTGTCCCAGATCGTCAGGCTGGAACGCGGGTCGGTGCTGGAAGGCATGATGAACGGGAACAGCGAAACACCGGCGGTGCCGATCACCCCCAGCATGCTCACCGACGAGCCGATGAAGGCAGTCAGCGGTTTGTCGAACTTCGCTGCGGCGATTGCCCACAGCCCGCCGAGGAAGGCTACTGCCGGAACCAGCATGGTGAGCGGATACGCGCTGTAGTTGTGCAGCCAGGCACCAGCCTCGGTGATCACGGTCTTGTCCAGCGGATTGGGCAGGGCATTACCGTCAATTACACTGGTGATCACAAAACCCTTGATGCCATAGGCCAGCCAGACCCCGGCCAGGGCAAACGTGACCAGCGCCAGCACACCGAACACCATGGAAGCGGTACGCACGCGGCGGTATACGTTACCCTCGGTACGGATCATCAGGTAGTTCGCGCCGTGCGCGGTGATCATCGCCGTGCTGACCACGCCGGTGAGCAGCGCAAACGGGTTGAGCAACTGCCAGAAGCTGCCGGTGTAGAAACTGCGCAGCGTGTCGTCGAAATGGAACGGCACGCCCTGCAGCAGGTTGCCGAACGCCACGCCGAAGATCAGCGGCGGTACCGCACCGCCGACGAACAGGCCCCAGTCCCAGGTCTTGCGCCAGTTCGGGTTCTCGATCTTGCTGCGGTAGTCGAATCCTACCGGCCGGAAGAACAGCGCCCACAGCACCGCCAGCATTGCCCAGTAGAAACCGGAAAACGCGGTGGCATAGACCAGTGGCCAGGCGGCGAAGATGGCGCCGCCGGCGGTGATGAACCAGACCTGGTTGCCGTCCCAGTGGGGGCCGACGGTGTTGATCAGGATGCGGCGTTCCACATCGGTTTTTGCAGCGAAAGGCAGCAGCGTGCCCACGCCCATGTCGTGACCGTCCATGATGGCGAAACCGATGAGCAGCACGCCCACCAGCAGCCACCAGATAAGTTTCAATGTCGTGTAATCGAACATGATATCATCCTCAAGGTGGCTGGATTATACGTGCGCGGGTTCATCGGCGTAACGTCCGGTGCCGAGGCTGCCCGGTCCTTGCTTGGCAAAGCGGATCATCAGGTACATCTCAACGATCAGCAGCAGCGTATAGAAGCCAACGAAGCCGGCCAGCGATCCGTAGACGTTGCCCACGCTGATGCTCGAAACCGAAAGATGGGTGGGCAGCACGCCGTAAATGGTCCAGGGCTGACGGCCATATTCAGCAACAAACCAGCCCAGTTCGCAGGCGATCCACGGCGCCGGCAGGAACCACAGCGCCCAGCGCAACA
>CAZMSI010000233.1:0-3129 GCA_964568895.1 uncultured Sideroxydans sp.
TATTGGGAGAAACATATGGAGTTATGGTTTATCAGGAAGATGTGATAAAAGTAGCACATCACGTTGCGGGTTTAACTCTTGAGGAAGCTGATGTCTTAAGAAGAGCAATGAGCGGCAAAATGCGCTCTCATCAGGCAATGCAATTAATCGTTAATAGATTTTTTGAATCTTGTGATCAAAAAGGAATTCCTCGTAAAATATCAGATGAATTATGGCGGCAAATAGAATCGTTTGCTGGATATTCTTTTTGCAAAGCACATAGTGCAAGTTTTGCATTGCTTTCATTTCAAGTTGCTTATTTAAAGGCTCACTTTCCCGCTGAGTTTATGGCTTGTGTACTTAATAACAGAGGCGGTTTCTATTCAAGTGCTGTTTACATACAGGAAGCTAAGCGGCTTGGGATTAAAATTCTTCTGCCTTGTGTAAATGAAAGTGAGAATGAATACAAAGGAAAGGATAAGCAAATCCGCATTGGGTTTATGCCAATTAAAAATCTTTCCCATACAACTATAGAATTGATAATCGCACAAAGAGAAAAATACGGGAAGTATGTTTCACTAGCGGATTTTATTGTTAGAACCAGAATCGGCATAAAAGAAATCCAGCTTTTAATAAAATGCGGAGCGATGGATTGTTTTAATGAAACACGCCACACTCTTTTAAGACTGGCTGATATTTACTTTAATAAATTCAAGATGCTTGAAGAAGGATACAACGATTTTTTTATTAATGAATCTTTTGAACTTGAAAATGCCGTAAAAACAAAAAATGATTTTTCAATTGAAGAAAAATGTATCGCTGAATATGAATCGTTCGATTATATGGTTACAAAACATCCGCTTGAATTTTTTACAGAGTGGGATGAAAAATTATCCCTAATCTCTTCTGATCAGATGAAAAACTATTCAGGTAAAAAAGTTAAAATGATCGGATGGTATATGTCATCTACAAGAATAAGAACAAAAAAAGGGGATATAATGAAGTTCCTCTCGCTTGAGGATTTATACGGCACATATGAAGCAGTAATCTTCCCGCGTGTTTACTCAATAGTTGCTGAAAAAACTCTTTCGATGGGACCATACATAGTTGAAGGCAGAATTGATAATGAAAGCTTTAATAACATTATAGTTGAGAAGTTAGAGATTCTTTCGCATATGAAAGTTAAGATCGAATCACATAACGATAGCGCTGAGAAATATTATATACCTGATGATGAAGGCTTAAATGTAAGTGATATTTATTATTCTACTTCACTGAATATAGAGCAACTCAAAACCGCTTATGCAGGATAACTATGTTTGGGTTACATGTACATTCCAATTATTCTTTGCTTGAAGGCATTATAACAATTGATGAAATAATTGATAAGGCATTAAACTATCAACTTGATTCTGTTGCGCTTACGGATACAAACGCAATGCACGGACTGGTATCGTTTTATAAAAAAGCAAAAGAAAAAAATATCAAACCAATTTTAGGCGCATATATAGATGAGCCAGGGAATAAAAACATATATGCTGTGTTTCTTGCTAAAAACTTTGATGGCTACTCGGATATTTGCAGGATAATTACTGCCAGAAAACTGAAAGCTGATTTTTCTTTATTTGAGCTTTTACAAAATGAATTTCCCGATCTTTTTATTCTTATTTCTTCTATTGATTTGCTTAATAAAATTCCCTTGTATAAAAATATTTATGCAGAGCTTATAATAACTACGACAAATAGATCTAAAGCAAGGAAACTATTTAAAGTAGCTAAACAAAAAAGCATTAAATATGTAATTTCTAATCCTGTTTACTTTTCTAATCCTGATGATTATTTACTGTATAAAGTTGTTACTGCAATAAAAAATAGGAACACATTTAAGAATCTTAAAGAAGATGAACTTTTAGATAAAGAATTCTATTTCAAACCACCTAATCTTTTTGATCATCTAAAAAATAAATTACCAGAAGCATTTGCAAATGCAAGATTTATCGTTAATAACTGTAATGTAGAATTTGAATTAGGCAAACATAAAGTGCCTCATTTCTCAGTCGATCCTGAACAGACTCCTTTTACTTTGTTGTGGAAATACACACACGAGGGACTAGAAAAAAGGTACGGCAGATTAGCAAAAAATGCTGAAAGTAGATTGGAAGAAGAACTACAGGTTATTGATGAGCTTAAGCTTGCAGATTATTTTTTAATTGTTCACGATATCTTTCTTGAGGCAAAAAGAAGGGGGATGATGACGCTTACAAGAGGCTCAGCTGCTAACAGTTTGGTTTGTTATTGTTTAGGCTTAACAGAAGTCGATCCTGTTAAGTATGATTTTTACTTTACAAGGTTTCTGAATAGAAGCCGATCTTCACTTCCTGATATTGACATTGATTTTAGCTGGAAGGAAAGAGATGAAATTGTTCAGTATGTTTTTAAAAAATACGGCTACAGTAAAGTTGCTTTCATTTCAACTCACGTTACAATGAAAGCACGCTCCGCATTTAGAGAAACGGCAAAAGTATTTGGATTTTCAGACAATGAAATTTCAACAATCAGCAGATATATCCCGTGGACGAATGCAAAAAATTTACCTGAAATATCAAAACGTTTTCCCGAATCCAAATCACTTAATTTTAATATTGAACCCTGGAAGAGTATAATTAACATTGCCGCAAGATTGGCAGATTTTCCGAGGCATTTAAGTATTCATCCAGGTGGAATAGTTATCTCGCCTTTGCCGATAACAACTTATACCGCACTTGAGTATGCCGCAAATAAAGGAGTCGGTTTGATAATCACTCAGCCGGATATGTATGGAGTTGAAGATCTTGGTCTCGTAAAGATAGATTTGCTTAGTCAAAGATCATTAGGTGTTTTAAGAGATGCGATTCAGCAAATTGAAAATAATAGTTTTAGAACTATTAGGAATGCTTCTTAACAGAGAAAAATAAAAATGGCAAAATACAACATAGGAACAGCCGGTTGGTCTTACAAAGATTGGGTACCAAGCTTTTATCCTAAATCTCAATCAGGTGGATTTGACTGGCTGCAGTTTTATTCTCATTACCTTAATTGTGTTGAAGTTAACTCAACTTATTATACTTATATCAGTCCTAAGATTGTTGAAGGATGGATAAGAAAAGTTGA
>CAZMSI010000234.1:0-3128 GCA_964568895.1 uncultured Sideroxydans sp.
TCAATCTCACGGCGAACGCGTTCCTGCATCACATGGTGCGCAACATCGTCGGCTGCCTGGTGTATATCGGCAAGGGCAAGCATCCACCGCAATGGCTACAGCAGGTACTGGAAGGCTGCGATCGCAGTCAGGCGGCGCCGACCTTTGCGCCGGACGGCCTGTACCTGCGCCATATTACCTACGACGCGCAGTGGGGATTGCCGCAGCAGGGTTGAATCATGATGGGGCGTTCCCGGCAAAGCGTTCGCCGTAGCGCCCGTAAAGCCACTTCAGCACGAACGGCGGCAGCAACGTGGTAAGCGCGATCACGATGATGGTCGCGGCATAGACGTCGTTGACCAGGATGCCGTTGATCCGTCCCAGTTCCGCGAAAATCAGGCCCACTTCGCCGCGCGGCACCATGGAGATGCCAATTGCCCAGCGCTTGGATAACGGTTCGCGCAGCAGCAATGCCCCGGCCAGCTTGCCGACGACTGCCACCAGCAGCAGGCTGCCGGCGAAAGCGTAGACGAAGACTGAACCCCAGTCGACCTGCTTCAAGTTGAGCGAGAGCCCGACCACCACGAAGAAAATCGGGGTGAACAGGTTGATGATCGGCAGCATCTGTTTTTCCACCCGTTCGTTGAAATCCGGGTTGCTGTGCAGTGCCAGGCCGAACGGCAGGAAGAAGCGGCGCGACAGCGCCAGGCCGGCCGCAAATCCGCCCAGTAGTTCAGGTGCGCCGATGGCATGCGCAAGCCAGGCGAAAAACAGCACCAGCGAAACGATGGAGATCGGGATCAGTCCCGGCAGTTCGCTGGAACTGTGGACATGCTGGATGATGGCGGACATCAGTTTGGCGGCAGCGGGTGCCAGCAGGAAAAACACCAGCACGAACAGCAGCACCTTGCCACTCTCGGTAAAATCGATGTTGCCGCTGACCGAGAATTCGTAGAGCAGTGCGAGCAGCAGGATGCCCATGACGTCGTCGATCACGGCTGCGCCGAGAATGACTTGCGCCTCATGGCTGTGCTGTCGGTTCAGGTCGGCCAGTACCCGTAGCGTGATGCCGATGCTGGTAGCGGTGATGGTGCCGGCAACAAATAGCGAGACCAGCATCGCCAGTCCAAATCCCCAGTAGCACAGCGCAAAGCCGAGTACGAACGGCAGCACGAAGCCGGAGATCGCGACGATCACGGATTTGCCGCCGGCGCGCACCAGTTGCATGACGTCGGTTTCCAGTCCTACCTCGAACAGCAGCAGGATGATGCCGATCTCGGCCAGCAGGCGGAAAGTCTGCGTCGGCTCGACCCAGCCCAGCAGGCTGGGGCCGAGCACCACGCCGGCCAGCAGCTCGCCAATCACGGAAGGCGCTTTCAGGCGCATGGCGAATTCAGCGAAGATGCGCGAAGCGACCAGGATGGCCAGCAGTTGCAACAGGAATGTCTGCGAGTTCATGGTCGAACCGTATGCCGAGTGTGCAACCGAGTCAATATGCCGCAATGCTTTCGATTCAGGCTGTTGCCGGAATGCTTTACAATGCCGGTCTGCGGTTAACCAATAAATAAACTTATGACCCGAATCAAGATTTGCGGCATCACGCGCGCGCAGGATGTGCAGGCGGTTGCAGCCAGCGGCGCGGATGCGTTCGGGCTGGTGTTCTATGAAAAAAGCCCGCGCCACGTCACGCCGCAGCAGGCGCAGGAAGTGATCCGGGTGGTGCCGCCGTTCCTCGCTGCGGTGGGGCTGTTCGTCAACCCGACCGATGCCGAGGTGCGCGAAGTGCTGGCTCATGTGCCGCTCGACCTGCTGCAGTTCCACGGCGAAGAAGAGCCGGAATTCTGTGCGCAGTTCGGTCGGCCTTACCTGAAGTCAATTCGGGTTAGGCCGGGCTTGGATTTGATACAATGCGCGGCCCGTTATGCCGGTGCCCAGGGTTTGCTGCTGGATGCTTATGTCGAAGGCACGCATGGCGGCACTGGGGCATCGTTCGACTGGGAGCTGATCCCGCGTGAGCTGCCGCTGCCGGTGATCCTGTCTGGCGGCCTGGATGCGGACAACGTGGCTGCGGCGATCCGCCAGGTGCGGCCCTATGCGGTGGATGTTTCGAGCGGCGTGGAAGCAGGTAAGGGAATCAAGGATGCGGCGAAGATCGCTGCGTTCATCAAAGAGGTCAAGCAGACAGATGTACAACTATCCTGATAACACTGGTCACTTCGGTCCATACGGCGGCATCTACGTCGCCGAGACACTGATGGGTGCACTGGAAGAGCTGCGCGCAGCCTACGAAAAATACCGCAACGATCCGGAATTCATCGCCGAATTCGAGTACGACCTCAAGCACTACGTCGGGCGGCCCAGCCCGGTCTACCATGCGAAGCGCTGGTCGGAGCAGCTCGGCGGCGCGCAGATCTACCTGAAGCGCGAGGACCTCAATCACACCGGCGCGCACAAGGTCAACAACACCATTGGTCAGGCGCTACTTGCAAAGCGCATGGGCAAGCAGCGCGTGATCGCCGAAACCGGTGCCGGCCAGCATGGCGTGGCGACCGCAACCGTGGCCGCACGGCTGGGCATGGAATGCGTGGTGTATATGGGTGCGGAAGATGTGCAGCGCCAGTCGCCGAACGTGTTTCGCATGAAGCTGCTGGGTGCGACCGTGGTGCCGGTGCACAGCGGTTCGAAGACACTGAAGGATGCGCTGAACGAGGCAATGCGCGACTGGGTCACCAACATCGAGAACACCTTTTACATCATCGGCACCGTGGCCGGCCCGCACCCGTACCCGGCGATGGTGCGCGACTTCAACGCGGTGGTCAGCCGCGAGACCGTGGTGCAGATGCCGGAATTGGTGGGACGCCTGCCGGATGCGGTGATCGCCTGTGTCGGCGGTGGCTCGAACGCGATGGGTGCGTTCTATCACTATCTCGATATACCCGATGTGCAGCTGATCGGCGTGGAGGCCGGCGGCCACGGACTCGCCAGCGGACAGCATGCGGCACCACTGGCTGCCAATGCGCCGGCCGGCGTGCTGCACGGCAACAAAATGTACCTGATGCAGGACGAGAACGGCCAGGTGATCGAGACCCACTCTATTTCCGCCGGCCTCGATTATCCCGGCGTCGGCCCCGAGCATTGCTGGCTGAAGG
>CAZMSI010000235.1:0-3113 GCA_964568895.1 uncultured Sideroxydans sp.
GCGCACCGAAGATTTCAATCATGCCGACCACTGTGCCGAACAGGCCGAGCAATGGGCTGATCGAGGCGATGGTGCCGAGGCTGGTCAGGAAACGTTCAAGTTCGTGAACCACGGTGCGGCCAGCCTCTTCGATGGATTCTTTCATGACTTCCGGCGAACTCTTGACGTTTTTCAGGCCGGCGGCAAACACGCGGCCCAGCGGCGAGTGTGCGTTCAGGCGTGCCAGCATGGTATCGCTGACACCGCGCTGCTTCATCTCGCGTATGGTCTCATCCAGCAATCCGGCCGGGATGACGGTTTTGCTGCGCAGGGAATACAGGCGCTCGCCGATCAGGCCAAGGGCAATTATGGAAGCAAGGATCAATAACCAGATGGGCCAGCCGGCAGCTTCGACGATAGCGAACACTAAACTTCTCCAGATATGCGTAAAATGCGAAAGCCGGACTGTAGCGTGTCGCATCTCTTTGGGCAAGATTTCCGGATAAGGAATGAACGTTTTTGATTTAACCCGGTATGCGGAAAGCAAATTTTTATTTGTACACAATAACTGTGGATAACTTTGTGTATGATTGTGGTCTGCCGTCACTAACTCCCCATTAAATAACCGTTTTTATTAGATTGCATAATTTTTAAGCTTATATTAATTTGCATTGAAAACAATTAGATGCGCCATATTATCGGGGCTGTATAGCGAAAATCCACCGCCAAGCGGCATATTTGCTTGAGTTGTGGATTAAAGTGATTTGTCAATATATCTTTTGGCCTGATTTTGAACGATAGCAACCGCATTATTACTGTCCGCGAACTCAACCTGGCGGCTAAGCAATTGTTGGAAAACGGCTTGCCCCTGTTGTGGGTGCGCGGTGAAATTTCCAACTTTGTTCGTGCCGCATCCGGACACTGGTATTTCTCCCTCAAGGACGAGCAGGCGCAGGTGCGCTGCGTCATGTTCCGCCACAAAAGCCAGTACCTTGATTGGCGGCCGCAGAATGGCATGCAAGTCGAAGTGCTGGCGCTGGCCACGCTATATGAGCCGCGCGGCGATTTCCAGTTGACGCTCGAGCAGATGCGGCCTGCGGGACTGGGCGCGCTGTATGAAGCATTCGAACGGCTGAAGAAAAAACTGGAAGGCGAGGGACTGTTCGAAACTGCGCGCAAGCGTCCCTTGCCTGCATTTCCCCTGCAGGTCGGCATTGTCACTTCGCTGCAGGCAGCGGCATTGCGCGACGTGCTGACCACCTTGATCAAGCGCATGCCGGGCATTCCCGTGGTGCTGTATCCGGTGCCGGTACAGGGTGAGGGTGCGGCGCAGAAGATTGCGCAGGCGATCCGGACGGCAAACGAACGCGCCGAATGCGATGTTATGCTGGTGTGCCGCGGCGGCGGCAGCATCGAGGATTTATGGGCGTTCAACGAGGAAGTGGTAGCGCGCGCCATTGCCGCCAGCCGGATTCCGGTGGTCAGCGGGGTGGGGCACGAGACCGATTTCACCATTGCCGATTTTGTTGCCGACCAGCGCGCCGCCACACCAACCGCTGCTGCGCAACTGGCGGTGCCGGACCGAGGGGAATTGAGCCAGCATCTGCTGCGCCTGACGCAGCGGTTGCAGCATGGCGGACAGCGTCGCTTTGAGCGCGCGATGCAGCAGCTCGATTTTTTGCAGCGCCGCCTGGTGCATCCGGCGCAACGTGCAGAACAGCAGGTGGGACATCTGGCACACCTGCAGCAACGCATGCAAGGGGCCCTGACACTCGCCATGCAGCAACGGCAGTGGCACTGGCAGGCACTTCAACATCGCCTGTATGCGGCAACGCCCGAACTGATGCGGCATGAATCGCGCCAGACAGAATTGGCGCAGCGCCTGACGACGGCCATGCAGCGCAACCTGCAGCGTTTCGACCAGCGTCTGCAGGGATTGCATCAACACCTGCAGCACCTGAGTCCGCAACAGGTAATGGCGCGTGGCTACAGCGTGGTGCGCGACGAGCATGGGAGCATTGTCTCGGACAGCGACCGGTTAGCCGTTGGCGACCGGCTGGATATCGCCTTTGCCCGCGGCTGGGCACGCACCGAGTTGAAGGAAAAGGGCAGCACAAGCTAGAATCGCCCCTTCTCATTGCCTCCCCATAATTTGGAAAGTATCTGCATGAAGTCGTTTTCGACCGGCATCGGTCTTTACCAGGCAATCATTCTCCCTGCTGCGTTCCAGTACCAAAGGTCGCTACCATGAATGGCGGGAACGGCGCGCGACGCTGGCTGTGGGTGCTGCTGCTGGCAGTGGTGGTCGTCTGGTTCGGCAATATCCAGTATCGCAAACTGATCCGGCCGGATGAAGGGCGTTATGCCGAGATACCGCGCGAGATGGTGGCAAGCGGCGACTGGGTGACGCCGCGCCTGAACGGCCTCAAATATTTCGAAAAGCCGCCGCTGCAGTACTGGGCAACGGCAATCGCCTATGAAGCATTCGGCCAGCACCAGTGGACTGCGCGCCTGTGGGATGCGCTGACCGGCTTTGCCGGACTACTGCTGGTGTGGTTTACCGGTACGCGGCTGTTCGGACGCGAGGCCGGATGGTATGCGGCCCTGCTGCTCGGCAGCAGCCTGCTGTATGTGCTGATGGGGCACATCAACACGCTGGACATGGGCGTGACGTTTTTCATTACCTTGGGCATCGCCGGCCTGCTGTTGGCACAACAACAGAACATCAACAAATATGTCAGCAGGAACTGGATGTGGCTGGCGTGGGCTGCACTCGGCCTGGCAGTGTTGAGCAAGGGGCTGATGGGTATTGTGCTGCCGGGCGCCGCACTGGTGATTTATTCGCTGGTGCAGCGCGATTTCGGGTTGTGGAAACGGATACACCTGGGAAGCGGGCTGCTGATCTGCATTCTGGTGTGCGCGCCGTGGTTTTACCTGGTGATGAAGGCCAATCCGGAGTTCTTCGACAAATTCATCATCTACGAACATTTCACGCGTTTCCTGACCAAGAAGCTGGGGCGTTATCAACCCTGGTATTACTTTGTCCCCATTCTGCTGGCAGGTATGCTGCCGTGGACGCTGCTGATGTTCGACACCCTGTTGCGAACCTGGCGCGGCAGTGCCCACCGCTACAA
>CAZMSI010000236.1:0-3097 GCA_964568895.1 uncultured Sideroxydans sp.
CCACCGCCGGGTCCCATACCACCGCCGGGTCCCATGCCACCGCCGGGTCCCATGCCACCGCCGGGCCCCATGCCCTGGCCGCGCGCCGGCGGTTGGTCCGGCATGCTCTTGCCTTGCTCCTTGGCGCGCGCTTTCATGCGTTCGTGCCATTCCTTGCGCAATTTTGCACGTTCTTCCCTGGTGCGCGCGTTGCGCAGTTCCTTGCTGTGCTGGAGGCGTTCTTCGCGCGTCATTATCTGGCTACCGCGAACCTGCTGTTGCTGCTGGACTCCAGGCGGTGCGCTGACCTGGTCTTCCGCGAATGCATAGCTGGCGGGGAGCAGTGAAGCGCCGGCCAGTGCCAAAACTACCAATGTACGTTGGAACATGATTGTCTCCTTGTTATGAGGTTGTCGAGTAGTGTCCGGTACGGCAGCGCCCCCCGGTCTGCCGTGCGCACGCTAGAATATCAGTAAATGCTAATTTAACTGTACTAATCTAGTCCTGAATCTGCTGCCAGGCAAGCAGTAGAAATACTGAGTCTGACACTTTTTCCAGACATATCAACGAGAAAAAATCTTGGGTAATTTTGGCTTGGCTGGGGTGTTAAAATTGCAACTCAATTCATTACCACGCCGTCATGTCATCGCCCGCTTTTGTCCATCTCAGGCTGCACAGTGAATATTCCATCGTGGATGGCATTGTGCGCGTGGGCGATGCGGTGTCTGTCGCGAAGAACGATGCCCAGCCCGCGCTGGCGCTGACCGATTTTAATAACGTATTCGGCCTGGTCAAGTTCTACAAGGCTGCGCGCGCCAGCGGCATCAAGCCCGTCATCGGTTGCGATGTATTTGTCAGCAACGAGGCCGAGCGCGACAAACCTTTCCGTCTGTTGCTGTTGTGCCAGAGCCATACCGGCTACCTGCGCCTGTGCGATTTGCTCACCCGCGCCTATCTGGAGAACCAGAACCGCGGGCGCCCGGAAATACGCAAGGAATGGCTGCGCGCGGGCAGCGACGGGCTGATTGCGCTGTCCGGCGCCTGCCTCGGCGAAATCGGCAATGCGCTGGTCAATGGCAACCAGGCGATGGCGCGGCAGCTTGCGCACGAATGGGCGGGGCTGTTTCCGGAACGCTTCTACCTCGAAGTGCAGCGCGCCGGCGGACCGCGCGAGGAACTGCATGTGCGCGAAACCGTGCGTCTGGCCAGCGAGACCGGCCTGCCGCTGGTGGCGACGCATCCGGTGCAGTTTCTCACCATCGACGACTTCAAGGCGCACGAGGCGCGCGTGTGCATTGCAGAAGGCTATGTGCTGAACGACAGGCGCCGCGCGCGCCGCTTTACCGCACAGCAGTATTTCAAGACCCAGGCCGAGATGGCGGAACTGTTTGCCGACCTGCCGGAGGCATTGCAGAACAGCATCGAGATTGCCAAGCGCTGCAACCTGGACCTGCCGCTGGGCAAACCGCACCTGCCGGACTTCCCGACGCCGAACAACGTGAGTCTGGACGAGTTCCTGCGCGCCGAGTCGGAACGCGGACTGGCCGCGCGTATGGCGCAACTGTATCCGGATGAAGCAGAGCGCACGGCGAAAATGCCGGAATACCAGGCGCGTCTCGATTTCGAGATCAGGACCATTATCGATATGGGCTTCCCCGGCTACTTCCTGATCGTGGCCGACTTCATCCGCTGGGCCAAGAGCAACGGCGTACCGGTGGGGCCGGGGCGCGGTTCCGGTGCCGGCTCACTGGTGGCCTACAGTCTCGGCATCACCGATCTCGACCCGCTGCGCTATGCGCTGCTGTTCGAGCGCTTCCTCAATCCGGAACGGGTGTCGATGCCCGACTTCGACGTCGACTTCTGCCAGGACGGGCGCGAGCGGGTGATCGACTACGTCAAACAGAAATACGGCGCAGAGTGCGTGTCGCAGATCGCCACCTTCGGCACCATGGCATCCAAGGCGGTGATCCGCGATGTCGGCCGGGTGCTGGATTTCCCCTACGGCCTGTGTGACCGCCTGTCCAAGCTGGTGCCGCTGGAAGGCGTGAAACCGGTGTCGCTACGCAAGGCGCGCGAGCTGGAGCCGGAATTCAACGCGGTGATCGACAGCGAAGAGGGCGTGGACGAACTGCTGGAACTGGGCGAACGGCTGGAAGACCTGACGCGCAACGTCGGCATGCATGCCGGCGGTGTGCTGATCGCGCCGGGCAAACTCACCGATTTCTGTCCGCTGTATTGCGCCGAGGGCGGCAGCAGCGTGGTGAGCCAGCTCGACAAGGACGACGTGGAGGCGGTCGGCCTGGTCAAATTCGACTTCCTTGGCCTGCGCACGCTGACCATCATCGACTGGGCAGTGAAGTACGTTAATGCGCTGGAACAGGGCAGGAATCTCCGGATCGAGGAAATTCCACTCGACGATCAGGAAACCTATGATCGCATCTTCAAGCCCGCCAACTCCACGGCGGTGTTCCAGTTCGAGTCGCGTGGCATGAAGGACACGCTGGTCAAGGCCAGACCGGACAGTCTGGAAGACCTGATCGCGTTGAACGCGCTGTATCGTCCCGGGCCGATGGATTACATCCCCGACTTCATCAACCGCAAGCACGGCCGCGAGAGCGTAGTCATTCCGCATCCCAGCCTGGAGCCGGTGCTCGCTACTACCTACGGCATCATGGTGTACCAGGAGCAGGTGATGCAGACGGCGCAGGTGGTGGCCGGCTACAGCCTGGGCGGTGCCGACCTGCTGCGCCGCGCGATGGGCAAGAAAAAGGCCGAGGAGATGGCCAAGCAGCGCGAGATCTTCGTCGCGGGCGCGGAAAAGAACAATATCGATGCGAGGAAGGCCAACGAAATCTTTGACACCATGGAGAAGTTCGCGGGCTATGGCTTCAACAAGTCGCACGCCGCCGCCTATTCGCTGGTTGCCTACCAGACCGCGTGGCTCAAGTGTCATCATCCCGCTGCCTTCATGGCGGCCACGCTGTCCTCGGAAATGGACAATACCGACAAGGTCAGCTTTTTCTACCAGGACACGCTGCAGCAGGGCGTGAATATCCTGCCGCCGGATATCAACTCCTCGGGGTTCCGCTTTGCGCCGGTGGACGAGAAAACCATTTCC
>CAZMSI010000237.1:0-3083 GCA_964568895.1 uncultured Sideroxydans sp.
CTCAGACGGCGCCCCGTCATTGTTACGTGAGGAGAAAATGCAATTTCTCAGCTCTCGGCGTCTTGTCTCTCATGGCTGTTATGGCAACCGCCTGCACAGGTGAACTGAGCACGGCGACACCCATCCCGGTTGCGACCGTACAAGTGGAGCCAACGCGCACGGCAACGCTTCCTGGACCCGCGACGAGCACCCCAGAGGAAGGGATCACGGTCAGCGGGGACGTGATGGATGCCTCGCCGAGCGCCAAGATCATCGTGCTAGAACAGCCCGATCACGGCATCGGCACGATTGCCTTGACCAATGAGACAATCTTGCAAGCGGCCAATGGTGCGCCCATGACCTTGACGGATGTCACCCACGGGGACAGTGTGATGGCGCATGGCCATGCAGGCACGTCGGGCACGCTGCTGGCGGACAAGATCGTCGTCGGGTCTCCATGAACACCAAAGCGGACCACGTGATGCGGGAGCAGCGCTTGTCCTGCGAGACGATGGCCATGTCGGATTGGAAGCGATGGTTTGACGTTCCTGTGGGGACACACCGTCGGTGGAAGGATCCACTCGGGCAAGCGAGCGGCGGAGCTGGGGTGACCGTGTGTTATCGCACATTCGTCGTCGGCAATCTTCTCTTAGAGGACGGCCAGGTCCGGTCTATGACACACCATTCGGAATGGATGCTTGCATGACCCTGTTCAACCTTGTTGTGAATGGGGAGTCCCGTCAGGTCGAGGCGGATCCTTCCGAACCCCTGCTATGGGTGCTTCGGGACAGGCTGAGTTTGACCGGCACGAAGTACAGCTGCGGGATCGGAGAGTGTGGCTGCTGCACGGTCCATGTCGATGGGCAAGCAGCCCGATCCTGCCAGACGAGTATCTCGAGCGTCGCCGGGAAGTCCGTCACCACGATCGAGGGCCTTGCCCCCGACGGTCTCCATCCGGTCCAGCAGGCCTGGCTTGTGGAAGCCGTGGCGCAGTGTGGGTATTGCCAGCCGGGCCAGATCATGACCGCGGCCGCGTTTTTGGCACGGAACCCCCATCCCACAGACGAGGACATTGACTCGGCGATGTCGGAGGCGCTGTGCCGATGTGGCTCATACCCTCGCATTCGCCGAGCCATTCGCCGCGCCGCCAAGGCAGGTGAAGCATGAGCATGAAGCCGACGCTCGAGCGCAGGGACTTCCTTCGTGTTTCGGCTGCGGCCGGGGGAGGGCTCCTGTTGAGCATCTGTTTGCCTTCCTGCCAGGCGAAACCTTCCTCCAAATCGCCCACCGGCACGGCGACGGCCACGCAGAGACCCGGCCTTGAAGGTCCCGATGTGTTTCGCCCGGCGGCCTATGTCCTCCTCAGGACCGACGGCATTGTCACGATCACAGTCCACCGTTCAGAGATGGGTCAAAGCATACGCACCTCCCTGGCCATGATCCTTGCCGAAGAACTGGACGCGGACTGGGAAAGCATCCGGATTGAACAGGCGGACGCCGATACCCAGCATATCTATGGTGACCAGCATACTGGCGGTTCTCGCAGTACCGATCTGTTCTATATGCCCTTCCGCAGAGCAGGTGCAATCGCTCGCGATTTGCTTATCACGGCCGCTGCCCATGTGTGGGATATCGACAAATCGATGTGCACGACCGACCGTGGGGACGTCATCCGCCAGGATACTTCGGAGAAGTTACCCTACAGCTATCTTGTTCCGCTGGCGGCCACCCTGCCTGTCGAACCCAACGCTCCTGTGGAATTGAAGAGTCCAGAGGATTTTCGCATCATCGGCACGCCAATGCGGAGCCCGGACGGCCCAGACTTTGTGGCGGGCTCGGCCGCCTACGGAATCGACGTGCAGGTGCCGGGGATGTTGTACGCCGTGGTTGCCCGTGCCTCAAGCATCGGTGGCCGTCTGACTGATTACGACGACACGCGGGCGCGCCTGATATCCGGAGTCCTTCAGGTCGTGCCCCTCAACGACGCCGTCGCCGTCGTGGCCGACAGCACCTGGCACGCCTTGGAGGGACGCCGGGTGCTCAAGCTCACCACCGCCGGTGGACCGGCGAGTGAGTTCGACTCCCAGGTGGAAGAAGCGCGGCTGATGGCCAATCTGGAGACCGACCCTGAGTCGGACGAATTGATCGCCTACTACACCGTTCCTTTCTACAGCCACGCTCCGATGGAGCCCATGAACTGCCTGGCCGACGCGCGGTCAGACAGATGCGAAGTATGGGTTTCGACTCAAGATCCCCAGACGGTCAAGCATGCGGTCCTCAGCCAGACGGGTCTGCGGGACGAGCAGGTGGTTGTTCACGTCCCCTTCCTGGGAGGTGGATTTGGGCGTCGCCTGGATGTCAATTCGCCGATTCCCCTCGTGACGGAGGCAGTTGATCTTTCAGGCAAAGTTGGGGCGCCGGTGCGGTTGACGTGGACCCGGGAAGAGGATATTCAGCACGACTACTATCACCCGCTCAGCGTCACGCGTGTGCGGGCCTCCCTTAGCCAGGTCGAGCGCCCACGGCTGACACGACAGGAAGCACGCGGGGTTCCTACCGGCGCTTGGCGAGCCGTGACCAACGTCCCGGAAGCCTTCGCTCGAGAGAGCTTCCTCGACGAATACGCATATGCCCTGGACATGGACCCATTGGAGCTACGCCGCGAGCTGTCCCGGCCGGGGGCGCCGCGAGCTGTACTTGACCTGGCGGCGGAGAAGGCCGGATGGGGGACGGCCCTCCCATCCGGTCGAGGCCGAGGCATCGCCTACCATTCGACGTGGGGGGTCACGCCGGTGGCGCAGGTGGCCGAGGTGTCGATCGATACGTCCGGGCACGTTCGAGTTCACAGGGTCGTGTGCGCCGTGGCTTGTGGGCAAGTGATCAACCCGGACACGGTGGCGGCGCAAATGGAAGGCGGGATCGTGTTTGGCCTGACGGCAGCCCTGAAGAGGTGCATCAGCATCAGCGGCGGCCAGGTCCAGCAGAGCAACTTCGACAACTATCCCTTGCTCCGTCTGGATGAGACTCCCGAGATCGAGGTGTACATCCTACCTTCCCACGACGCGCCAAGCGGAATTGGCGAGATGGCCAATCCGGTCATCGCG
>CAZMSI010000238.1:0-3079 GCA_964568895.1 uncultured Sideroxydans sp.
GGCCGAGATCCGGTCATTAGCCAAAGCGGTAATGTTTACGCACGGCTTGGCGGGTGACGTTGATGACAGCCATGGAATCCTTCTCGTGAATTTGTTTAGTGCAGGATTTTGTTGCAAATCTCCAGGACCTGTTGCGGCAGATCGTGATTCAGGCAATCCAGCTCGATATTGTCCGGCATCGAGCGCAGCCAGGTTAGCTGGCGTTTTGCCAGTTGGCGCGTGGCGGCAATGCCCTTGTCGAGCAGTTCGTCTTCGCTGATTTCACCTTCCAGGTATTGCCATGCCTGGCGGTAGCCGACGCAGCGCATCGAGGTCATGTTTGCATGCAGCGGATATTTTGCGCGCAGCATTTTCAGTTCGTCTACCAGTCCCTGTTCCAGCATGGCCTTGAAGCGGGTAGCGATACGCGCGTGCAATTGCGCACGGTCAGAAGGTACGAGCGCGATCGGCAGGATGCGGAAGGGCAATTCTGCGCTTTGTTGTTGGGCGATCAGTTCCGACATCGGCTTTCCGGTGATGCGGTAGATTTCCATGGCGCGCTGCACGCGCTGGGTGTCGGTGGGCTTGAGGCGTGCGGCGGTTTCGGCATCCACTTCGGCAAGCTGCGCATGCAGCCATTCGATGCCGTGCTCGGCGATTTCGGCGTCGAGTCGGGCGCGCACTTCCGGGTCGGCTTGCGGCAGGTCGTTGAGCCCTTCTCGCAGCGACTTGAAGTAGAGCATGGTGCCGCCGACCAGTAGCGGGATTTTCCCCCTGGTGGTGATGTCGTGCATCAGCTTCAATGCGTCGCGGCGGAAGGCGGCGGCCGAATAGGCTTCGGTAGGGTCGATGATGTCGATCAGGTGATGCGGTGCCTGAGTGAGTGTCTCGGCGTCCGGCTTGGCGGTGCCGATGTCCATATCGCGATAGACCAGCGCCGAATCCACGCTGATGATTTCCACCGGTAGCTGCTTGACCAGCTCCACTGCGACCGCGGTCTTGCCGCTGGCAGTGGGACCCATGAGGAAGATGGCCGGAGGTAGCTGCCTCATGGGCACCCCATAAAATCCATTTTTCGTTGCCATACTGCGTTGCTCACAAAAAATAGCTCCTTACATATTGCACGATATGCGGCGTCGCAATTTTTTACTCGCGTCTTGTCTGGCTTAGAAAATTGAATTTTCTGAAGCACCCTACACCAATTCCACATTGCGCGTTTCCTTCATCAGCCACACCGCGACGATGCTGATGGCAGCGGCGACCGAAACATAGCCGCCGACCCAGGCTATGCCGCCGTGCAGCACCAGCTTCTGCGCGATGTAGGGTGCGAGCGAGGCGCCGAGGATGCCACCGATGTTATAGGCTACGCCGGCGCCGGTGTAGCGCACGCGGGTCGGGAACAGTTCCGGCAACAGTGCGGCCATCGGCGCATAGGTCGCACCCATGATGAATAGTTCGATGCACAGGAACAGCGTGATCTCAATGAGCGAACCACTGTTCAGCATCGGCTCGAACAGGAAGCCGGACAGCAGTGCGGCAATGCTTGCCGTAATCAGCACCGGGCGCCGGCCGTAGCGGTCGCCGGCGATGGCGGCCAGCGGCGTGACGATGGCCATGAACAGAATGGCGAAGCACAGCATGCCGAGGAATTGCGATTTGGGGATATGCAGTGTGCCGACGCCGTAGCTCAGCGTGAACACGGTGACGATGTAGAACATGGCATAGCACACCACCATCGACAGCGCACCGAGGATCACCGGCCACGCATGGTGTGCCAGCAGTTCTGCCAGCGGCAGCCGCACCGGCTGGTGCTTCTGCAATGCCTTGGCGAACACCGGCGTTTCGGTCAGCTTGAGCCGCACGTAGAGGCCGATCGCGATCAGCACCGAGCTGGCCAGGAACGGAATGCGCCAGCCCCAGGCGCGGAACTGCGCATCGTCGAGCACCTCGGCCAGCAGCATGAAGCCGCCCACCGCGAACAAATAGCCGACCGAGGGGCCGAGTTGCGGGAACATGCCGAACCAGCCGCGCTTGCCTGCCGGCGCATATTCGGCAGCGAGCAGGGCCGCGCCGCCCCATTCACCGCCAAGGCCGATGCCCTGGCCGAAGCGCAGCAGGCACAACAGCAAAGGCGCGTACCAGCCCGCGGATTCATAAGTCGGCAGCACGCCGACCAGCAGGGTGGAAGTGCCCATCACCAGCAGCGAAGCAACCAGCGTAGTCTTGCGCCCGATGCGGTCGCCGAAATGGCCGAACAGCAGCGAGCCGAACGGCCGTGCGACGAAGGCCAGGCCGAACGTCAAAAAGGCATTGAGTTTTTGTACGGCCGGGTCGTCGTGCGGGAAGAACAGCGGCCCGATCACCATCGCCACGGCGAGGCCGTAAATGTAGAAGTCGTAGAACTCGATGGCGGTGCCGATGAAGGAGGCGAAGGCGATGCGGGTGGTCGGTGGATTAGCCATTCTTTTCCACGACATGAGTGGGGAGTCCGTCAATGCTCTGCTGGTTTTTTTCTTGCCAATAGCGCTTGATGCCTTCTTCGCCTTTCTTGTTTGCCCAGGCGGACAGCAGTTCCCGTTCGCCGGTGTAAGCATAATAGGGCACGCCCATGCCGCAGGAGGATTGCACCAGGTCTATTGCCAGGTCGAAAATCTGCCGCGCCCCGGGCAAGGGAGTAAACAAGGGAAATAGATCTGTCCATTCGGGATCGCTTTTGTGCACAACCCTGGCGGAACCGTATAGCCGCAGAATGAGCGGTGCGCCTTCAAATGCGCAGAACATGATCGTCATGCGCGGGTTCTGTTGCACATGGGCGGAGGTTTCGTTGCCGCTGCCTGTGACGTTGAGCCAGATAACTCGTGAGTTGCTCAGTACCCGTAATGAATCCATTCCCTTGGGAGAGACGTTCACGCGGCTGTCTGCCGTCGCCGTGCCGACAAAGAATATCTTCTGTTCGGAGATGAACTTGATGTGCTTATCGGAGAGTTCGCTGTATTGTTGTCCCATTGAGTCCTGCCTTTGTTCATTGCCCGCGCATGAACATCGCATCGAGTTCGGCTACTGTGATCTGGAACCAGGTCGGGCGGCCGTGGTTGCACTG
>CAZMSI010000239.1:0-3065 GCA_964568895.1 uncultured Sideroxydans sp.
TTCGGCGGCAGGTAATCCATCAGTGTCGGCGGCGCCTCGCCCGGCTTGCGCCCGGACAGGTGGCGCGAGTAGTTTTCGATGCCCTTGCAGAAGCCGATCTCGGTCAGCATTTCCAGGTCATGCCGCGTACGTTGCTCGATGCGCTGCGCCTCGACCAGCTTGTTTTCCTTCTGGTAAAACGCGATGCGTTCGGCCAGCTCGAGCTTGATGGTCTCGATCGCGCGCAGCGTGGTCTCGCGCGGCGTCACATAATGGCTGGAGGGGTACACGGTATAGCGTGGCACGCGGCTGAGGATGTGGCCGGTGAGCGGGTCGAACAGCGACATGCTTTCTACCTCGTCATCGAACAGCGAGATGCGCAGCGCATGTTCGCTGTTTTCCGCCGGAAAGATGTCGATCACGTCGCCGCGCACGCGGAAGGTGCCGCGCGCAAAATCCATCTCGTTGCGCTCATACTGCATCGAGGTCAGCCGCTTGATCACATCGCGCTGCGCCATTTTCTCGTTCTCGCGCAGGTGCAGGATCATGCCGTGGTAATCCACCGGGTCGCCGATGCCGTAGATCGCCGACACGGTTGCGACAATGATGGAATCCTGCCGCTCCAGCAGCGCCTTGGTCGCCGACAGCCGCATTTGCTCGATCTGCTCGTTGATGCTGGAATCCTTCTCGATGTACACATCGCGCGCCGGCACGTAAGCTTCCGGCTGGTAGTAGTCGTAGTAGGAAACGAAATATTCCACCGCATTCTCGGGAAAGAAATCGCGCAACTCGGAATACAGCTGTGCCGCCAGCGTCTTGTTCGGCGCCATCACGATTGCCGGCCGCCCGGTGCGCGCGATCACGTTGGCCATGGTGAAAGTCTTGCCCGAACCGGTCACGCCGAGCAGCGTTTGATACGCCAGGCCGTCCTCGATGCCCTCCACCAGTTGCGCAATGGCCGCAGGCTGGTCGCCCGCCGGTTCGAACGGCAGGTGCAGGTGATAGGGGCTGCTGGGAAAGGTGATGGTGTTCATGGTCAGCCGCGTATTTTACCGGCAAACTCAGAACATTGTTCGCACTCCGAATATCAGGCAAGCCCGCGCAACACGATTACGACCCGCCTGCTACGGGCTTCAACACCAAGCAATGATGCGTCTCACCACGGAATCTCCTGCCCATCATAACTGAGGAATTTCCCGGAATCGTCCAGGGTGAGTGTGCCGATCACCTGACGCAGGCCGCTTACGCTCTGTTCCACCGTGATCAAGGCATTCGGTCCGCCCATCTCGGTCTGCACCCATCCGGGATGGAACACGACGGTGGTAATGCCATCACGCTTGAGATCCAGCGAAAGGTTTTTGATGACCATGTTCACGGCCGCCTTGCTGCTGCGGTAAAGGTAGCTGCCTCCGCCGGTGTTGTCTTCGATACTGCCCATCTTGCTGCTGATGGTAACGACGATTTTCAGCTTGCTGCTCGCCACATGGGACACGAACGCTTCAGCCATTTTGAGCGGGGCCATGGTGTTGACCTGAAAGGCCTGCATCCATTCATTGCAATCGGTGTGGCCGAACCCTTTTGAATCGGCCATCGGATAGACGCCGGCATTGTTAATGAGCAGGTCGATGGATTCGCTAGCCAGCAGTTCTGCCAACTTATCGATCTGCGCGAGATCGGTCACTTCCAGCGCGTGGATTTGCACCGTGCCCGGATGCTGTGCCGCCAGCTTGTTCAACGCGTCGGCCTTTTCCGGATGGCGGCAGCAGGCCAGCACGCGCCAGCCGTCGGCGGCACATTGCCGCGCCAGTTCGAGCCCGATGCCGCGGTTGGCTCCTGTGATCAATGTGGTGTACATGGCGATTCTCCTCTAAAGCAGGAACCGGCAATTTACGCCTCTCGCATGCCATGCTGCAAGCGCGCCAGCGTGTCCTGCCGATAGAACTGTGCCAACTGTCCATACACCGCAGGATATTCCTGCTGCAGCACATGGGGTGATTCGAAGAAGTATTCGGAAAGGACGGCGAAGAATTCGGCCGGATTTTCTGCAGCATAGGGATTGACAGGTGCCCTCCTCCCTGCGTCCACGCGGCGGCAGAGGTCGTCGTAGGCGGACTGGAAATCATGCGCCCAGTCCGTCGGGCTCATACCGGTATGCAGCGGCGGCCGGCCGTTCGCGTTGCCGTTGTTCATGTCCAGCTTGTGGGCGAATTCGTGGATCACCACGTTGAAGCCTCTGCCCTGCCCGCACCGTTCCACATCCTGCCAGGACAGCACCATCGGGCCGCCCCTCATCGCCTCGCCGCTGCGCACATGGTGCACCTGGTGGACAATGCCCGCCGCATCCATCTGTTCGCCGTCGTAAACGTACTCGCCCGGATAGACCACGATCTCGCGCCAGCCCTGGTACCAGTCGTAACCGAGGTTGAGCACGGGCAGAACTGCAAAGGCGGCGATGACGGTAGCCATGTCATCATCCATCTCTGCGCCACCCTCGCCGGAGAGCACCTTGTCGGCAAGCAGTTGCATGGCCAGTTCGCGCAGCCGCGTACGCTCGTCGCCATTCAGCCCGTCAAATACCGGCAGTTGCATCACCGCCTGCCAGGCTGTTTCGTCCAGCGCATGATTGCCCTTGCCGCCACCGAACAGGCCAGCAAGAATTTCCAGCGCCGTATGCTTCGCATCACTTCCCGGCATTGCTTGTTCTCTCTTTTACTAAAGCCACGCCGCGCCGCGCACACCGCTGGAATCGCCGTGCATGTTCTTCACCAGCCGGGTATCCACCCGATCGGAAAACACCCATTGCCCCCACAGCGCAGGCACGTTCGCATACAACCGCTCGATGTTGGACATGCCGCCACCCAGCACGATGACGTCCGGGTCGAGGATGTTAATGACGTGGGCAAGGCCGCGCGCGAGACGGTTTTCATAGGTTTGCAGGCTATGCTCGCAGGCGGCATCGCCCTGCTTCGCGCGCTGCACGATCTCTTTCGAATTCAGCGCCTCGCCCGTCTCAAGCTGGTGCTGTTTCAGCATGCCTGGCCCGGAAAGAAAGGTTTCGATGCAGCCGTGCTTGCCGCAATAGCATG
>CAZMSI010000240.1:0-3035 GCA_964568895.1 uncultured Sideroxydans sp.
GGCCAATTTACGGCCATTCACAGAAATCGGCAGCATCCATGTTCAATCCAGCCGCTGCAACGCCACTCCAGCTTCATCAAACAGGTAGCACGCCTGCGGGGGCACAACGACCGACACATGCTGCCCCACCTCGATCGCGGTATCGCCAGCGGACTTGATCACCAGTGGTTCGTCATTACCGTAGGCGAGATGAACATAGGTTTCCGAGCCCAGGTGTTCGAGCGCGATGACCTCGCCTTCGAGTTGCCCTTCGCCTGATGTGTCCGTGAGGTGTTCGGGCCGGAGCCCGAGCGTGACCTTGGCACCCGGCTGTAAACTTTTCGCGTCGGCGACGGCTGCGATAACGGGCCGGCCGGTGCCTAGGTCCAGCGTGACCTGGTTTCCATCACAAGCTGCAATAGTGGCAGACAGGAAGTTCATCTTCGGCGAGCCGATGAAGCCCGCGACGAACAGGTTGCGCGGATGGTGGTACAGCTCCAGCGGCGTGCCGATCTGCTCCACCCTGCCCTCGTTGAGCACGACGATGCGGTCGGCCAGCGTCATCGCTTCCACCTGGTCGTGGGTGACGTAGATCATGGTGGTGCCGAGTTCGCGGTGCAGGCGCTTGAGCTCGATGCGCATCTGCACGCGCAGTGCGGCGTCGAGATTGGACAGCGGCTCGTCGAACAGGAACACGCGCGGCTGGCGCACGATGGCGCGGCCGATGGCCACGCGCTGGCGCTGCCCGCCTGAGAGTTCGCGCGGCTTGCGTGCCAGCAGGTGTTCGATCTGCAGGATGCGCGCGGTTTCGCGCACGCGCTCGACCATGCTGTGTTTGTCGGTTTTGGCGAGCTTGAGGCCGAACGCCATGTTGTCGTAGACATTCATGTGCGGATACAGCGCGTAGGACTGGAACACCATGGCGACGCCGCGCTCGGCCGGCGCTTGTTCGGTCACGTCCCGGCCGTCGAAGGCGATGCTGCCGCTGCCGACGTCTTCCAGCCCGGCGATCAGGCGCAGCAGCGTGGACTTGCCGCAGCCGGAAGGCCCGACGAACACGGCGAATTCGCCATCGCGGATGTCGAAGCCGACGTTGCTGACGGCTTCGGTCTTGCCGAAGGTTTTGCCGACGTCTTGCATGGAAATTCCGGCCATGGGTCAGGGTCTCCTGTTATTTTTTGAATATTTCGGCAGTACTAAAGTTCATGCTTCGACTTCGGGTGCTGCGCATCCTACGCTCAGCACGAACGGTTCAGGATGTGCGCTACCGGGCAACCCGCTCATCCCGAGCCCTTCACTTCATTCCGTTCATCCCGGCATTCCGTTCATCCTGAGCGTAGCGCAGCGAAGTCGAAGGAAGCAAAGTCGAAGGGCTCAGCACGAACGGACTGTTTTTGTGTTTCTTCAACATTATTCACCCCTTGATCGCGCCTGCGGTGAGCCCGGAGACAATGCGCCGCTGGAACACCAGCACCAGCACGATCAGCGGTACGGTGACGATTACCGATGCGGCCATGATGTTGCCCCAGGGCAACTCGTGCTCGCTGGCACCGGAGATCAGCGCGATCGCCACCGGCACGGTGCGCATCTCGCTCGACAGGGTAAAGGTCAGTGCGAACAGGAATTCGTTCCACGCCGCGATGAAGGCCAGCAGGCCGGTGGTGACCAGCGCCGGGCCCATCAGCGGCATGAATACGCGCGTGACGATGGTGAACGGGGTGGCGCCGTCGACGATGGCCGCCTCTTCCAGTTCCTGCGGCAGTTCGCGCATGAACGTGGTCAGCACCCAGACCGTGAACGGCAGCGTGAAGATCAGGTAGGAGAAGGTCAGCGCCAGCAGGTTGTTGTACAGGCCGAATCCACTGATCAGCTCGAACATGCCGGACAGCACCGCGATCTGCGGAAACATCGATACGCCCAGGATGGTGAACAGCAGCAGCCTGCGCCCGCGAAACTGCACGCGTCCGAGCGCGTAGGCGGCGGCCAGTGCCAGCGCCAGCGACAACGCGACGGTGGATACGGCCACGAACAGCGAGTTGAGGATGTTGCGGCCGAAGGGCTGTTCCTGGAACACGGCGACATAGTTGTGCCAGGCCGGATGCGCGGGCCAGAAGTCCACCTGGAACAGGGCCGAGCCCGATTTCAGCGACGAGACGATGGCCCAGTAGAACGGGAACACGGTGTAGACGAAGATGACGGCCAGCAGCAGGTAGAACGCGCTTTTGCCGATCAGCCGTTTCAGTTTGCTCGACATCATTTGGCCTCCCTTCCCACGCGGGCCACGGTGAGATAGACGACGGTGAACAGCGCGATGATGGCGAAGATCAGCGTTGCCGCCGCCGAGCCGAAACCGAGGTCGCCAAAATCAATCAGCTGCTGGCGCGCATACACCGACATCGACATGGTGTCGCGGCTGTTGCCGCTCATCACGTAGACCAGGTCGAACATGCGCAGCGCGTCGAGCAGGCGGAAGATGATCGCCACCGTCAGCGCGGGCTTGAGCAGCGGCAGCGTGATGCGGAAGAACACCTTGAGCGGATGCACGCCGTCGACGCGCGCGGATTCGAAGCATTCCTGCGGCAGCATCTGCAACCCGGCCAATAACAGCAGCGCCATGAACGGCGTGGTCTTCCACACGTCGACCAGGATGATGGACAGCAGCGCGGTGTCGGGCGAGGCCAGCCAGGCGATGGGCTGCGTGATCAGGCCGAGCGCCAGCAAGATGTGGTTGATGACGCCGAACACGTCGTTGAACATCCAGCTCCACATCTGCGCCGACACCACGGTGGGAATTGCCCACGGGATCAGGACTGCCGCGCGCAGTCCGCCGCGGCCGGGAAAGTGCGCGTTCAGCGCCAGTGCAATTACCAGTCCCAGCACGGTTTCGAGAGCCACCGAGGTAACGGCGAATACGACGGTATTCCATACTGCCGCCCACCAGTGCGAATCGAGCAGCAGGTAGGAGAAGTTGTCCAACCCGATGAATTGCGCCGCAGCGGGATTGATCAGGCTGGCGTCGGTAAAGCTGTAGGCGATGGTCTTGAGTAGTGGCCAGC
>CAZMSI010000241.1:0-3029 GCA_964568895.1 uncultured Sideroxydans sp.
TCAATTATTTCTTCTTGGTTTCTTTCAGGATGACCACTTCATCCGCATAACGCACACCCTTGCCCTTGTAGGGCTCAGGTTCACGATAAGCGCGGATTTCAGCGGCCACCTGACCGATTTGCTGCTTGTCTGTACCCTTGATCACAATCTCGGTTTGCGAGGGCGTCTCCACCTTCACGCCAGCCGGCATCTTGTGCGCAACCGGATGCGAGAAGCCCAGCGACAGATTCAATGTATCGCCGGCAGCCTGGGCACGATAGCCAACACCGACCAGCGTCAGCTTGCGCTCGTAACCCTTGGTCACGCCATGCACCATATTGGCCAGCAAGGCACGTATGGTGCCAGACATGGCATGCGCATGCTTGGAACCGCTGGTCGCTTTGCACAGCAAGGCATCGCCCTCGCGCTCCACCGAAACATCAGCAGTCAAAGCCTGCTTCAGGGTACCCAATGGCCCCTTCACGGAAATTTCGCTGGCCGCCATGGTCACTTCGACCCCGGACGGCACCGCTACTGGATTTTTGGCAATTCTGGACATAATGCTTTCCCTGTTACGCGACGATGCACAACACTTCGCCACCGATACCGTTGGCGCGCGCCTTGCGGTCGGTCATCAAACCCTTGGAGGTCGATACAATGGCAATCCCCAGACCGTTCATCACCTTGGGAATCTCCTTGCTGCCCTTGTAAATACGCAGGCCGGGACGGCTGACACGCTGGATTTTCTCGATTGTCGGACGGTCGGCATAGTATTTCAGCCCTATTTCCAGAGTGGGCTTGCCGTCACCCTCAGCCACCTTGAAGCCCTCTACATAACCTTCGTCCTGTAGCACCTGGGCTATCGCCACCTTGAGCTTGGAAGAAGGCATTGTAACGGTTGTTTTTTCCGCAAGCTGCGCGTTACGGATACGCGTCAACATGTCGGAGATCGGATCACTCATGCTCATAAATTCACCCTTACCAGCTTGCCTTGATTACACCGGGAATCTCGCCGCGCATCGCATACTCGCGCAGCTTGGTACGACCCAGACCGAATTTGCGGAACGTGCCACGCGGACGGCCGGTCAACGCACAACGGTTGCGCAAGCGCACCGGGCTGGCATTGCGCGGTAGCGCCTGCAACTTCTGGCGAGCAGCAAAACGTTCTTCGTCGCTCAGCTTGACGTCGGCGATAATCGCCAGCAGTTCAGTACGCTTGGCGGCAAATTTCTTTACGGTGTCGCGGCGCTTTTGTTCACGGTTAATCAAAGCAGTCTTAGCCATTTCGCCCTCAATTCTTCAACGGGAATTTGAATGCCGACAGAAGCGCCCTCGCCTCTTCGTCGTTTTTCGCAGTAGTGGTGATGGTGATGTTCATCCCACGCAGTGCGTCAATCTTGTCGTACTCGATTTCCGGGAAAATGATCTGCTCCCTGACGCCCATGTTGTAGTTGCCACGACCATCGAAGGACTTGCCGGAAATGCCGCGGAAATCGCGGATACGCGGGATCGCAACCGATACCAGACGATCCAGGAATTCATACATGCGATCCTTGCGCAGGGTCACCTTGCAGCCTACCGGATAACCCTCGCGAATCTTGAAGCCGGCGATGGATTTCCTGGATTTGGTCACCACCGGTTTCTGGCCTGCAATTTTTTGCATGTCGCCCACCGCGTGCTCCATCACCTTCTTGTCGGCCACCGCCTCGCCGACACCCATGTTCAGGGTGATTTTTTCGATGCGCGGCACTTCCATCACGGACTTGTAGCCGAATTGCTTCATCAGCTGCGGCGCAACCGAATCTTTGTAAAAATCATATAAACGAGCCATACCCTGTGTACCCCTTAAGCGTCAATCATTTCGCCGTTGGACTTGAACATGCGCACCTTGCGCCCATCCTCCAGCGTTTTGATACCGACACGGTCAGCCTTTTTCGATGCGGCATTGAAAATCGCCACGTTGGATACGTGAACCGGCTTTTCCATTTCCACGATGCCGCCCTCAGTTCCCTTCATCGGATTCGGCTTCTGGTGTTTCTTGACCTTGTTGATGCCACTCACCACCACGTAGTCGCCGAGCACACGCAGCACGCTGCCGCGATTGCCCTTGTCCTTGCCGGTAATGACGATGACATCATCATCTTTTTTGATCTTGCGCATGATTTTTCCTTGACTGCGTTATGCCAACTGCTTACAGAACCTCTGGAGCAAGCGACACGATCTTCATGAACTTTTCGGTGCGCAGCTCACGCGTTACCGGTCCAAAAATACGCGTACCGATCGGCTCCAGCTTATTGTTCAGCAATACAGCCGCATTGCCGTCGAATTTCAGCAGCGAACCGTCGGAACGACGCACGCCCTTGGCGGTACGCACCACCACGGCGTTGTATACTTCACCCTTCTTCACACGACCACGCGGGGCGGCGTCCTTGACGCTGACCTTGATCACGTCGCCGATGGCGGCGTAACGGCGCCTGGAACCGCCCAGCACCTTGATGCACATGACGGAACGAGCGCCGGTATTGTCGGCCACATTCAACACAGACTGCATTTGTATCATTGTTCAATCTCCAACTTATTCCGCCTGCGGCGGCCAGTTTTGGAACCCGTTCGGGTTAGACCGCCGCAAGCGGCGGTGAAACGAAGCCGCGAATTCTACTCAAACCTGGCAAAAAGCACAAGCTGATTTCCAAATTAAATTGCGTGCGCCTTTTCCACCAGCTTGATGGCGCGCCAGGATTTGGTCTTGGCGAGGGGCCGGCATTCTTCGATGGTCACCACATCACCCGAATGGAATTCGTTGGCTTCATCGTGCGCATGGTATTTCTTCGACACGCGGATTACCTTGCCCAGCACCGGGTGTTTGACCTTGCGCTCGACCAGTACGGTAACGGTCTTGTTCATCTTGTCGCTCACCACCGTGCCGGTCAGCGTACGTTTCAGGCTAGTTGCACTCATGACTGCACACCCTTCTCTCTCAATACAGTTTTCACCCGGGCGATGTCACGACGCATCTTGCCAAGCTGGCTATTGTCCGCCAATTGCTGGGT
>CAZMSI010000242.1:0-2992 GCA_964568895.1 uncultured Sideroxydans sp.
AGTCGCGGAAATCCGGCATGCGCAGGTCGCGCAGCAGCATGCCGCCGTTGGCGTGGGGATTCGCACCCATGCGGCGTTCGCCTTCTGGCGCCAGTTCAGCCAGTTCAGGAAGCAGGCGACCCTGTTCGTCGAACAGTTCCTCCGGCCGGTAGCTGCGCATCCAGTCTTCCAGCAGCTTGAGGTGCTCGGGTTTCTTGTCAGGATGAAGCGGCACCTGGTGCGCGCGGAACGTACCCTCGATCTGCAGGCCGTCGACGATCTTCGGCCCGGTCCAGCCCTTGGGCGAGTTGAGGACGATCATCGGCCAGCGCGGCCGTGTCAGATTGCCGTTGTCTCGTGCGTCCTGCTGGATCTTCTTGATCTGCTCCACCGCCGTGTCGAGGGCAGTGGCCATCGCCTCATGCATCAGCGCGGGGTCGTGCCCCTCGACAAAGATGGGTGTCCAGCCATAGCCGCGCAACAACTGTTCCAGTTCTTCATGTTCGATGCGGGCGAGCAGGGTCGGGTTGGAAATCTTGTAGCCATTCAGATGCAGTATCGGCAGCACCGCGCCATCGGTGGCCGGATCGAGGAATTTGTTGGAATGCCAGGCGGTGGCCAGCGGGCCGGTTTCCGCCTCGCCGTCGCCGACGACGCAGGCGACCACCAGATCGGGGTTGTCGAACACCGCTCCGAAGGAGTGGCTGAGCGAATAGCCCAGCTCGCCGCCCTCGTGGATGGAGCCGGGGCACTCCGGCGAAGCGTGGCTGGGAATGCCGCCGGGAAACGAGAACTGCTTGAACAGCTTCTGCAGACCGGCCTCATCCTGGCTGATATTCGGATAGACCTCGCTGTAGGTGCCTTCGAGATAGGTGTTGCCGACAACGGCCGGACCGCCGTGCCCGGGACCGGAAACGTAGATCATGTCGAGGTCGTACTTCTTGATGACCCGGTTCAAATGCGCGTAGATGAAGTTCTGCCCGGGCGTTGTGCCCCAGTGGCCCAGCAGCATCTTCTTTACATCAGCGAGCGTCAGCGGACGCTTGAGCAGCGGGTTGTCATAGAGAAAGATCTGGCCGGCCGACAGGTAGTTGGCGGCACGCCAGTAGGCGTCAATCTTGTGCAGCAATTCCGGTGTGAGTGTTCTGGCTGGTGGTTTCATGTCGCGGTGTCCTTTATCGATGGATCAAGGCCGAGCAAATGACAGACCGATCTTGCAATCATCAGTTCCTCGTCCGTGCAGATGACACGAACCGTGACCCGGCTGGCATCGGTGGAAATTATCTGCGCGTGAGCCGCGTTGCGCGCCTCGTCCAGTTCAATGCCGAGGAAGCCGAGTCCGGCACAGGTGCGCGCACGCACGACCGGTGCGTTTTCGCCGATGCCGCCAGCGAAAACCAGGGTATCGAGTCCGCCGAGCGCAGCGGCATATGCGCCGATCTGTTTCCTCGCCTGGTAGCAGAACAGCGCCACAGCTTCAGCCGCCCGGGTATCACCGCTTTCCCGCGCGAGCAGGTCGCGCATATCGGAACTGCTCCCGGATACGCCGAGCAGTCCGGACTCGTGGTTTACCATGCGATCGAATTGCGCAGCACTCATCTGCTCGCTGCGCGCCAGGAATGCAACCAGCCCGGGATCCATGTCGCCGCAACGGGTGCTCATCATCAGGCCCGCCGCGGGGGTGAACGCCATCGTCGTGTCGATGCTGCGCCCGTCGAGTACTGCGGCCATGCTGGCGCCGTTGCCCAAGTGGGCGAGGATGACGCGCCCGTGCGCCGTCTGCGCGCCTGCGATACGTGCCAGCTCCTGCATCAGGTAGGCGTAAGACAAGCCGTGAAAGCCATAGCGCCGCACGCCTTGTGTCTGGTAGCGCAGCGGGATCGGCAGCAGTTGCGCCACGCGCGGCAGATCATGGTGGAATGCCGTATCAAAACACGCCACTTGCGGCAGGTCGGGGAAACTGCGACTGAAAGCCTCGGTCAACAGGATTTCTTCCGGCAAATGCTCGGGATCAAATGGACTCAGCCTGCGCAGCTCCGCAATCATTTCCGGCGTAACCAGCCGTGGTTCGACGTATTTTGGCCCACCATGCACGACGCGATGCCCCACTGCCGTCAATACGTGACTGTGCCCGATGGCTTCCTCCAGATGCTCCATCAGCACGCTCACTGCCGCCTTGTGGTTTGCTGCCGACACCGGCCTTGTGGAACTATCTGCCTGACCCGGATTTTTGATTACCAGCGTGGCTCCCGGAAGTCCGATGCGCTCGATCCTGCCTTCCAGTTTCCGGCGCAGAGAACGGCTTGCCTCAAATAAGGCGAACTTGACGCTCGATGAACCGCCGTTGATGGTCAGAATGTTTGCTGTCACGGGGGAACCTCCAGAAGTCCGGTTGCTTTAACAAGTTTACAACTCAAGAGGCACATCCAGCACCGACAGGCCGGACGCGGTATGTTTTGCAGTCGCGCGAGTATGGCGCCCAGATGGTAAAATCGCAAACTTGCGGGCGATATTGCCCGCAGCAGGACTATTGAGACAGGACAACATGACGGATATTGCACCGATACAGGACATCATTGCCGAACTGAGCGCCGGGCGCATGGTGGTGTTGGTGGACGAGGAAGACCGCGAGAACGAGGGCGACCTGGTGATGGCCGCCGACTTTGTCACGCCGGAGGCGATCAATTTCATGATCCGCCACGCGCGCGGCCTGGTGTGCCTGACGCTGACCGAGGAGCGTTGTGCCCAGCTCGGTCTGACCCACATGGCGCGCGACAACAAGAGTCCGCTGGGCACTAACTTCACCGTGTCGATCGAGGCGGCCAAGGGCGTGACTACCGGCATTTCCGCGTCCGACCGTGCCACCACCATCCGGGCAGCGGTGAAGCCAGACGCCACGCCCGACGACATCGTGCAGCCGGGCCACATCTTTCCGATCATGGCGCGTCCCGGCGGTGTGCTGGTGCGTGCCGGTCACACCGAGGCCGGCTGCGACCTGGCCTATCTGGCGGGC
>CAZMSI010000243.1:0-2437 GCA_964568895.1 uncultured Sideroxydans sp.
ATGCTTTGTCGGCACCGGAGTCAGGATGAGCCTAGGTACTCACGAGTTTCTCTTGAAGTGCTGCCGATGCAATTCCCCGGTGAGGTATACATCAGATCGAGCCGCCCAGATCACCCCACCACCGCAGAAGGGAGCATAGTCATTCATGACGCAGCGATTGCTCATCGGTTTCATTGAAGTGTTTACGATTCGTCGGCTGATTTCCTCTTGTGTGTTGTTGGCGGCGACAGCGCTGTCTGCCCTGGCCGGCCTATCGGGCAACCCCATCGTGCGCGGCGCGCTCAGCACGGCTGCGCAGGGATTTCGGCGGGCTGAAACCGGGAGCCGAATTGGGCCGGGGGGCTTGCCGGCTCTGGCGGGCTCTTCCTCGGCCGGGGGTGTCTTCAGCGTGTCGATGCGGGAGGCGGCGCAGTCTGTGCTGGGGGAGCGTGCGGCCCCGGGAGAAGTGGGACGTCTGGCGGCCTCACCCGACTTTCAGCATGCCATGCGGACGGCCCGCCGCCACGCATCCGGGCTGGAGCGGGCAGGCATCCCGTTTCAAGACCAGGTCAGAGGGGCCGGTTTTTCCGACGCCGCCGGGTATCTGTCCGGACTCAGCTTTCAGGTGGCCCACCGCGATCTGCGCTCGGCAGTGGCGGGCATGAACCCGAAGGAAGATGGTTTCCCCTCGACCGCAAGCCCGGGACTCCGCCCAACCGCGCCGACAGGAGGACCGCTATCAGCTCTGGCGTCCCGGCTGGACGTGCTTGGGGAAGGGAGCTTTCCCGGGACGGAAGGCGCGATGCGGGATCTTCGGAGCGCAGGTTGGTGGTCCTTCAACCCGGATCCTTCCGACCCCCGCTTCTCGCGCTTTGCGCAAACATTCCTCGAGGCCGGGCGCTACCTGTCGGCCGCCGGCGAGCCAGGCAGTCTGGCGATGCTCGAACGGGCAGTTCAGGCGGCCCGCGGGAGTCCTGCGGCAGAGCCTGCCCCCGCCGAACACATGTCCAGGATCCAGGAGCAGATCCTCTCCGGAGCGTTCGGTGAGCACCAGGAGCCCTTGGCGCGGATCTTCGATTCGTGGCGCAGGGGGAAGGGATAGGAAATGCGGGCAACCCGGATACCGCCCAAGCTCGAGCAGCCCAGAACGACGGCAGGGCTCCCAGTCGGGCCGCGCGAGCTGGTGATCGTCGGTCCGGCCTGCGTGCTGGCTGTCCTGACCTTCTTCAGCGGTCTGCCGTTTTTTGTGAAGGTTGGGGTGGCGGTCGGCCTGGTGGGATTGGCGGCGGCGTATGCCATGGTGCGGCTGGAAGGACGATTCACGATCGAGGCCTACCTGCTCCACCGTCTGGGCTACGCCCAGAGAGTGCACCGCCGGACGCGCGGCGGAGCGGGCCCCGCCTCCGCATCCCCGCGTCTTGAGCGGAGCGGACGCCGCGTCAGCGATTCCTGGGCCGCGACCTATCGCCGAGCCTGGTTCACCATCCCGGGTGAGCGGGTGCCGTCCAACCAGGCGATGGTGGCCAACGCCGTCGGGCTGGCCCTGCTGTCGATGTTCGTGGCGTGGCTGGAGAGCGGGGGGCTGAACGAACTCATGCTGCTGCGTTCGAACATCCTATATCTGCGCTGAACGGGGGAGATCTCATGTCGCTGTATTGGGTCCTGACGTCGGTGGTCGGCGTGGTCTTCCTTGGCTTGGTTGCCTACCCGGTGGTCAAGTCGCGTTGGAGCGGCGGCACAATTAAGCCGCGGGTCGAGGGCTCCGGCGGTAGGCTCGGCGCCACGGAGGACATGGTTGATGTTGAAAGCGTCGAAGACTTTGCGCTCCGCGTGCAGGGGGGAGATCTTGTCGCCATGCTCGAAGTGCATCCCCTTGTGGTCACAACGGGCATGTCTCCGGACGCGATGGGCGAGATGTTCGCGCAGGTGATCCACCACATGCCCGACGGCGAGACGTGGCAGATCGTGCAGATCCCGGGCACGCAATCGATTGAGGCGTACACGGATCGGCTGGCGCGGCTGGGCCACGCCTGGGTGGCGATCGTGGAGGAAGCCCAGGGCGGGGAGGCTAAACTCTCCTCGGATGAAGGCACCTTTCGGTGTCGCCTGTCTCTGCCGGCGACGCTCGGGGCCCTGATCCTTGAGCGGGCGGCTACGGCCGATCTGGCGCTGCGCCGGACGTTCATCGTGCTGACCCACCCGGCACGAAACATCGGGAAAGGTCCATCTGGAGAGAAGCGGGCAGCGGGTTCACGGGTACCGGGCGAGAGTCTGGAGGCGTTCCGGCGGCGGATATTCGACGCCACGACCGCCTTCGAAACGGCCGGGTTTAGCGTGCGGCAGGCCAGCCCGCATGAAATGCTGGAAGCGCTTTGGCATGCCTACAACCCTGGGGCGCTGTCGGACGGCGGCGTCCGGGAGCAGCGGCAGCGTCGGTTCGCTGAGATCCTCGACTCCG
>CAZMSI010000243.1:2447-2971 GCA_964568895.1 uncultured Sideroxydans sp.
ATTCGGGCGCGCCCACCACGCCCTACACGGCCACGATCACGGACGACGAGATCGAGCGGGCGGTGGGGGAGGCGGCCGAGGATGGCCTGGCCCTCAGGCGGCTCCTGGCACCGAGAAGCTGGGAGGAGCGGGATGACCAGGTCGTGATCAACGACGGCATCGCCGCTTCGACCTACTTCGTGGACAACTTCAGCTACGACCTGATGCCGTCGCTGTCCCGCATCCTCGGCGAGTACGCCGGCCGGCTGCACGTGGCCATGTATGTGCGGGCGCCGGAGCGGGCCGAAGTCGTGGAGCGGGCGCGCAAGGCGACGGTAGCGCGCCAGGCCTCGGAAATGGTGCGCGGCGCCTACGGCCAGATCCAGAACTACAAGGCCGCCCAGGAGATCACCGCCACCGAGGATTTGCGGGCGCGCGCCGAGATGGGGCTGGAAACGCCGCGCTTCCTCGGCATGTATCTGATGCTCTTTGGCCGTGGGTCCGAGGAGCTCGAGAAGCTGGTGCCGAAATTCGAGTCCCACCTG
>CAZMSI010000244.1:0-2941 GCA_964568895.1 uncultured Sideroxydans sp.
AGCCGGCGACCCTGCCTTTGTTGAGGCTTGCCTCGCCGCGCTTGCGTTGCGAGCTGCGCGTCGGCCTGGTGGCGATGCGTGCGGCACTGACGAGGAGTAATCATTTCTGGCTCAACTCACTCATGGCATCCTCACTTCGCAAAAAGTTGCCACCATCGCCTGCGGTTATTGGGCGTGGGCGCATGGGTCTCGATCAGCGCGGGCGGCGTCGTACTGAGTATCCAGCCTGGCGGCGAAGGCGCCGCATTGCCGCTGCAGGATGAGCCCATGTTGTTCGGGTCGTAGACCTTGATCAGCGTCGGCTGTTCTGCATCGTCGGCATAGACGATTCCGCAATAGTCATAGTCATGCTCCTGCCGCAGCAAGGTATCCAGCGCATCGATGCGGCGCGCCAGCTCGTCTCCGCTCAGCGCGGTGGTCGGCAATTCTTCACCGAGCTGGTAGATATACCATGCGCCACATTTGACACGCCCCCACAACTCGTCGAGATGGTGCCATTTCCGCATGCCTTTAAACGAACCCTTCAATCGCGCATGAAATGCTGCCTGATCGCCACTATCCATGATGTTCACAGCCATCCGGCGATCTTGTCGCGGCTGGGCACACCACCCGCATGCACCACCTTGCCGTCCACCACAACGCCGGGCGTGGACATGATGCCGTAAGCTACGATGTCCTGCATTTCTTCGACCTTCTCCAGCTGAATTTCGACACCCTTTTCCTTCGCGGCTTCTTCAATCAATTTCATTGTGGTCTTGCAATTGGCACATCCAGAACCGAGCACCTTGATATTTTTCATGTTGTCATCTCCTTGAAATCAGCAGCATTTACCATCTTGCACGGTGCTCATACCCGCCGAACGAATACTTACACCACCGCATTGAACACATAGCCGACCAGCATGATACCCAGCGTCACGACGCCGATAAAAGTGGCGATCAGCCGGGGCTTGAGTACCTTGCGCAGGATGACCATCTCCGGCAGCGACAGCGCAATGACGCTCATCATGAACGCCAGCACCGTACCTAGCGCTGCCCCCTTGGTAAGCAACGCCTCGACTATGGGAATGATGCCTGCGGCATTGGTGTACATCGGCACGCCGATCAGCACCGATGCGGGAACGGCCCACCAGGCTTCCTTGCCCATGAAGCTGGCCATGAAATCCTGCGGCACATAGCCGTGAATACCCGCACCGATGGCAATCCCGGCCAGCACATAAAGCCACACCTTGCCAACGATCTCGCGCACGCTGGCGAAACCCGCTTCAATCCGGTCCGGCAAGGTCAGCTCGTCAGCGCCAACCGTTGCCTGCACACGCTCCATGTCGCGCACCCAGTCCTCCAGATGCTGCTCCATCTTCAGCTTGCCGATGACGAAACCGGCGACGATGGCGATCGACAGACCCAGACCCAGATACAGCGCGGCAATCTTCCAGCCAAACAGCCCGAACAGCAGCGCCAGCGCAATCTCGTTAACCATCGGAGCGGAGATCAGGAATGAGAAAGTCACCCCCAGCGGCACACCCGCCTGCACGAAGCCAATGAACAGCGGCACGGCGGAGCAGGAACAGAACGGTGTAACGATGCCGAGCATGGCAGCCATCACATTGCCTACGCCTTCATGCCGCCCCGACAGCAGGACACGCGTGCGCTCCGGCGTGAAGTAGGAATTGATCATGCCCATCACCATCACCACCCCGGTCAGCAGCAGCAACACCTTGGGCGTGTCGTACAGGAAGAATTGCAGTGCATCGTACAGATGACTGCCGGGCTCGACAGGCAAGGCACCCACCAGCAGGTGGGATAACGGCTCCAGTACCATGTAGAGAGCGAACCACAGCACCGCCGCGATCAGCAGGAAAGCGCGCGGGTTGCGGTGTGGCAGTTGTAAGGTGGCGATTGTCATTCGATTATCCCTGATCAGTATATTCCTGCTGGGGAGACGAATGCACTTGAAAAAGGATGCAGCTATTTGCGCGGGATATGGCTTTCTACCCGGCCCCGATCATCGAAACGCACCTGGCATGCCGCGCTCATGCGGGTTCGCATCCGCCCCCGGGCGCGCAGTAGCCGGGATTTGACGGCAGCGAGGGAAAGCCCGTGGGCCGCTGCATAATCCTTCTGCTTCACCTCTTCAAGATCGCATTGCTCGATGATGTCGCGGTCTTCCGCCGAAAGCTCCCCGAGCACACGGGCCACGCACGCGCTGAGTGCCTGGATCGGCTCGCGCACCGTTTCCGGTTGCGGAATATCTTCCGGCAACTCGATGACTTCCCGCCTGAGGCGGTAATGATCGATTAGCGCATTGCGTGCCACCTGGAATAGCCAGGCACGCGTATTGTCGAGCATGCAGAACTGCTTCCCCTGCTGCATCGCCTTGACGAATACCTCTTGCAGCAGATCGTCGGCAGGTTGCACCTCGCCTACGCGATGCCTGAGGTAATTGCGCAATTCGCTTTCGTGGGCATTCCATGCCCGCAGGATGCAAGGGAAAGACAGCGTCGCGGGGGTGTTCATATGGGAAATTATACTTCGCCAATCAGGCAATAATCAGTTCGCTTATTCTGTCACCCTGCCGCGCAATGCCTTCACTGCGCCGCGCTTGGTCTTGCTATCAACGCGCTTGCGCTGCGAGCTGCGCGTCGGTCTGGTAGCGATGCGTTTTTTCGGCGGCAGCGCCGCGCCCTGCACTAGCGCCTTCAGCCGCCGCAACGCCTCGTTGCGGTTCTTTTCCTGGTTGCGAAACTCCTGCGCCTTGATGATGACCACACCGTCCCTGGTGATGCGCTGGTCGTTAAGTTGCAGCAGCCGTTGCTTCATGTCCGGCGGCAGCGAGGAAGTATTGATGTCGAAACGCAGATGCACCGCGCTGGCAACCTTGTTGACGTTCTGCCCGCCCGCACCCTGCGCGCGCACTGCAGTCAATTCGATTTCGCGCTCGG
>CAZMSI010000245.1:0-2936 GCA_964568895.1 uncultured Sideroxydans sp.
AGCGACGAGGAAGAATGCGCGCGCTGGATCAGGGACAACATGCAGAAGCCGGTGGTCGGTTTCATCGCCGGGGTCACCGCGCCGCCCGGCAAACGCATGGGCCATGCCGGGGCAATCATTTCCGGCGGCCAGGGCGGTGCCGAGGACAAGCTGGCGGTAATGGAGGAGTGCGGCATCCGCGTTACGCGCAATCCCGCCGAGATGGGGCGCGTGATGCAGAAGGTATTGAAGGGGTAGCAATGCTGGAAATGCTGACATCCACCCATTTCTGGATGGATGTGTTCAAGATCATCGTGATCGATATCCTGCTGTCCGGCGACAATGCGGTGGTGATCGCGCTGGCCTGCCGCAACCTGCCGCCGGCGCAACGCAAGAAAGGCGTGATGTTCGGTGTGACAGGGGCAATCGGCTTGCGTATTGTACTCACCTTTTTCGCACTGGAATTATTAAGTCTGCCCTATCTCAAGCTGGTCGGGGCGTTGATGTTGTTGTGGATCGGGGTCAAGCTGATCCTGCCGGAAAAGGAACGCGACGCGTCGAACGTGCAGGCGAATACGCATCTGTGGGGGGCGGTGCGCACCATTATCATCGCCGATTTCATTATGAGCCTGGATAATGTGTTGGGCGTGGCGGCGGCGGCGCACGGCAACGTTGCACTGCTGGTGTTCGGCCTGCTGGTGAGCATTCCGCTGGTTGCCTGGAGTAGCCAGTTGGTGTTGAAACTGATCGACCGGTTTGCATTTGTCATTTACGCCGGTGGCGCGTTGCTCGGCTATGTTGCCGGGGAAATGCTGGTTAGCGACAGACTGCTGGCGCAGTCACTGGAGGGTATGCCTCATGCGTTGCACTGGCTGCTTCCAGCCATGTGTGCGGTGCTGGTGGTATTGGCAGGCCTGTGGCTGACGGTACGCATGGCGGCAGCCGAGAAGGCGGTCGATTTGCTCAACGAGCAGGTGTCCGGCGTGCCGGACGGCAAGGAGGTGAGATGAAAATACTGATTCCCGTTGATGGCTCGGCCAGCGCGGTGCATGCTGTGGAACATGTCATTGCCAGCAGGGACTGGCTGAAACAGGCGCCAGAGGTTTTCCTGCTCAACGTGCAGTGGAATATTGCAGCCGGCAACGTAAAACGGTTCATCGATCAGGATACCATTAACGACTACTATCGCGAGCAGGGGCTGGCGGCGCTGGCAGCTGTCCGCGAGAAACTGGATGCTGCCGGCATGGCATACACTTACCACGTCAGTATCGGCACGCCGGCGGAAACCATCACGCAGTATGCGGCGGAACAGCACGTCGACCAGATAGTTATCGGTGCGCGCGGACAGGGTTCGGTGTCAACCCTGTTGCTGGGGTCGGTGGTGGACCAGGTCCTGCGCCTGAGTCCGCTGCCGGTACTGGTGGTTAGATAGGCTTATAATTCTTATAAATCAAGAGGGTTGTGGCTTGTTTCTGCAAATTGTTTTAATATCCGTTCCGTAACCGGTTAAAAAACAAAAAATCAGGTGGGGCGACAATGAAAAAGGTGCAGTTCTGGAGAACTGACTGGTTTGTCGGATTGCTGGTTGTACTGCTGTTTCTGTTCAGCGCGCACAGCGATCTGATGCAGAGCCTGGAGCGCAAGGCTTATGACCTTGGTGTTCGCGCGTCTGCCCGCACGCCCAGTGACAGGATCGCGGTCATCGCGATTGACGACCAGAGCATTGCCAATCTGGGCCGTTGGCCATGGCCGCGCAAAATCCAGGCACAGATGCTGGATATTCTGGCCGCGGGACATGCCAAGGTAGTCGGCAATACCTCGCTGTTTTTTGAGCCACAGGCCGATCCGGGCCTGGGTTATATCGACAAGATTTCCGATGTCCTGGCTACTTCCACGCTGGCCAGCAGTACCGATCCGGTCGCGCAGAGCAATGTTGCGCAATTGCACGATATACTGCAGGAGGCCGCACAGAATCTGAATAACGACCAGAAGCTCAGCGACAGCATGGCGCGGGACAACGACATGCTGCTGCCCATGTTTTTCGAGCTGGGCGAGCCGCAAGGCAAGCCGGACCAGCCGTTGCCGGAGTACGTCCAGGAAAATGCCCTGATCAGGGTCAGCGGCAACAAGCAGCCAATTCCGGCGGCAAAAGCACTGTTTCCGATACCGGTATTGGGCAGCCATGCCGTTGCCATTGGGCATCTCAACGCAACACCGGACGTGGACGGCGCCATCCGCACCGAGCCGCTGGTGATCCGTTATTACGACCAGTACTATCCTTCGCTGTCGCTGATGCTGGCGGCGAAAAGCATGAATCTGGGGCCGAACGACATCCAGGTGAATCTCGGCAAGGGCGTGAAGCTGGGCAACCTGAGCATTGCCACTGACCCTGCGTTGCGCATGCATACCTATTTCTATGCCAGCCACGGCGGCAAGCCGGCATTCCCGGTGGATTCGTTCTACGATGTGTTGACCGGCAAGATACCAGCAGATAAATACCGCAACAAAATCGTGCTGATTGGCGCGACTGCGGCTGGCGTGGGCATGCCACAGGTGACGCCGATTTCGGCCGGCATGGCGCCGGTGCTGACGCTGGCGCATTCGGTGTCCAGCATTCTGCAGCAGGATTTTTTCGTTGAGCCGAGCTGGAGTCTCGCGGCGGAAAGTGCCGTGTTCGTGGTGGTGGCGCTGTATCTTGTCCTGCTGTTGCCGCGGATGGGGGCGGGCATTGGAGCCCTCATTACGGCCGTGCTGTTCATTGCATTGCTGGCAACCCATTTCGTATTGATGACCACCCAGGGGATGTGGCTGCAGCTGATGCTGCCGGCCAGCATGCTGGTGGTCGGCCACTTGTTGCTGACCACCAAGCGTTTCCTGGTCACTGAGAAAGGCAAGATCAAGTCCGAGGCGGAGTCGGCCGAAAGTAATCGCATGCTCGGTCTGGCGTTCCAGGGGCA
>CAZMSI010000246.1:0-2662 GCA_964568895.1 uncultured Sideroxydans sp.
CGATCTCGGCGTGGTGGCCGAGATGGCGCACCGTGTTGCGGTGATGTATGCGGGGCACATCGTGGAGCTGGCGACGCGCAAACAGTTGTTCGAAGCACCTGCCCATCCTTACACGCAGAAACTGTTTGCAGCGCTGCCGGGCACGCAGCGGCGCGGCCAGCCTCTGGCGGCGATTCCCGGCAACGTGCCACCGCTCAACGATATCCCCAAGGCCTGCCGTTTCGCACCGCGCTGCGACAAGGCGTGGGAGCTGTGCCATGCAGAGAAACCGGCATGGACTGTGCTGGAGGATGGGCGGGGGGTGAGGTGCCATCTCTATCAGGATTCGGGATTCAGGATTCAGGATTCAGGGAAAAAAGCGGCGCACGTTGGGGTTGATGTTGCCGAATCACGAATCCTGAATCCTGAATCCTCGCTGTTGGAGGTCTCCGACTTGCGGGTCCATTTCCCGATCCGCAAGGGCATCCTGCAGCGTACGGCAGGACAGGTAAAAGCAGTGGACGGCGTGTCGCTGGCGATAGGGCAGGGGCGTACGCTGGCGCTGGTGGGCGAATCCGGCTGTGGCAAGACCACGGCCGGCAAGGCGATGCTGCAACTGGTGCGACCGACTGCGGGCAGCGTGCGTTTTGCCGGCAACGAACTGACCGGCCTCGGCACAAAGTTGCTGCGCCAACAACGCGCGGGCATGCAGATGGTGTTCCAGGACCCGTTCGCTTCACTCAATCCGAAAATGCGCGTGGTGGAAATTCTGCTCGAAGGCATGGAGGCACTGGGGATTGCCGGAGGCGGCAGCGAGCGGCAACAGCGCATCGACAAGCTGCTGGAGCAGACCGGATTGGACAAGGAAGCGAAGTGGCGCTACCCGCACGAGTTCTCTGGCGGGCAACGCCAGCGCATCGCGATTGCCCGCACGCTGGCGGTGGATCCCAAACTGCTGATCTGCGACGAGCCGACCAGCGCGCTCGACGTGTCGGTGCAGGCGCAAATCCTGAACCTGATGAAATCGCTGCAGCGCGAACTGCAGTTGAGCTATCTGTTTATCACCCACAACCTGGCGGTGGTGGAATACCTTGCGCACGAGGTGTGCGTGATGTATCTCGGGCGTATCGTCGAACGCGGCACGGCAGAGGAGGTGCTGCACCATGCGCAGCATCCCTATACCCAGGCGCTGCTTTCTGCTGTGCCGCGTATCGACGGGCGCGGTGTCGAAGTGGTGCGGCTGGCTGGCGACCCGCCTTCACCTGCCAATCCGCCGCAGGGCTGTCATTTTCATCCGCGCTGCCCACACGTCATGCCGGTGTGTCGAGAGCGCTATCCCGCGGCCAGCGCGGACGGCACGACGCATGTCGTACATTGCCATTTGTATTAAACAGGAAAAAATCGAAGCGGCTAAATGCCCGCGAGACTCAGCTTCTGGCCCGGACGGATAAGAGTGGAGCCGCCATTGAGGCGTTTCAGGCTGGCGGTGCTGATGTGGTAATGGCGCGCGATACTGCTCAGCGTTTCGCCCCGGTGCACGATATGAACACTGCTATTGCTCGTTGATTGTCTGGCACCGGCAATCAGCAGGCGCTGGCCTGGATGGATCAGCGTGCGGTGATGATTGTTGCGGATCAGCCTGGACAGGCCGATATGATAATGATGTGCAATACCGCTCAACGTTTCGCCGCGGTGCACGATGTGCACGATGGCATGGCGGTCGTCCAGCGTGGGCGGCAGGTGGGTATTGAATGCCGCGAACTCGTTTTTCATGTCGTCCGGGCTGCTGTCCGGCACCAGTAGTTTCTGACCGTTGCTTGTGTAGACATAGGAAGGCAGACCGTTCGCCTCGCGCAGTTTGCTCAGCGAAATGTTGAAACGGGCGGCTATCTTGCTCAGGCGCTCGCCCTTTTTCGGCTGGTATGGCTGCCAGGAAACCAGCGGCTGGTCGTAGATTTCGACATTGGTCATGAAGGTCTGGATCTTGTCCACCGGCAGCAGGATGGGCGATGAATCGTCCTGCAGGATCACCGGCCGGCTGTGCGACGGGTTCAGCGCCATGAATTCGTCCATCGAGATGCCGGCCAGTTGTGCAGCAACCTTCACGTCCATGCAGTACGGCGGAATGACGGCGGCGAAATAGGGCCGGTTGGGAATTTCCTCCAGTGTCAGGCCGAACTTCTGCGGGTTTTCTATGATGTTGCGGACCGCCAGCAGCTTGGGTACGTAATGTCGCGTTTCGCGCGGCATGTGCAGGTGCTGGTAATCGGTCGGACGGTGGTACCGGCGGTTATGCTTCTGTGCGCGTGCTACCGCTTTTTCGCCCCAGTTGTAGGCGGCCAGCGCCAGTTCCCAGTCGCCGAATTCGTCGTGCAGTTTCTGCAGGTAGTCGAGTGCACTGTTGGTGGCGCTGACCACGTCGCGGCGCTCGTCGTGCCACCAGTTCTGTTCCAGCCCGAAATGCTTGCCGGTGGAGGGAATGAACTGCCACATGCCGGAGGCGTTGCTGGTGGAATAAGCGTTCGGGTTATACGCGCTTTCGATCATCGGCAGCAGCGCGATTTCCGTCGGCATGCCGCGCTTTTCCACTTCGCCCGTGATGTAGTAAAGATAGCGGTGGGCGCGCTCCGTCATGCGTGCCACGTATTTCGGATGGTCTGCGTACCAGCGTTCGTAGTGCCTC
>CAZMSI010000246.1:2672-2910 GCA_964568895.1 uncultured Sideroxydans sp.
ACGGTTGTCCATGTCGGGCATGGCAAAGCCGGTGCGGATGCGCTGCCACAGGTCGCTCTGGGGCAATGCGGTGTCGGTGGTCAGGGTCGGCCCGGCGGTGGGTTGAGCGGGGGCGGATTGCGCGGGAGGGCCCATGACCTCGGCGGGCAGGGGGCTGTTCATGGCAATCATCTCGTCGGCGAGGGACGGGCTCATCGACACGGCAGTGACGAAGGCAAAGAAGGTCAGGAAGAACAGT
>CAZMSI010000247.1:0-2904 GCA_964568895.1 uncultured Sideroxydans sp.
CCAGCAGCTCCGTGCCGGGCGCGACATTGATGCCGTCGAATTGATGGGGAAACTGCCCGGGGTCGACGATGCGCACCGTGATTTTCCGGTTCGTCGCCTTCACTACATAGCCGCGTATCCAGTCATGCTCGGAGATTCCGACTTTCAGCCTGCGGCACACAAAGCGGCCGACCGCACCGACCGATGCCAGGGCCTTGAGCCTCATGCGCTCTTCCAGCCTCGATTGCTCGAGCGGCCCGGGCAACGCTTTGCCGTGCGCCCCGTCCCGAATTTCAGGGGCGGCGGCCATGCCCGCCAGGCTGTGGCCCGACAAGACAAACAGCAGGGTCGCCAGCAGAATGCGCTTCATTGCATGCTCCACGAAAGATTCACGCCATCGGGACTCACGGTCACGTACGGCGCATCCTTATACTGCTGTGAAGCCTGCCAGAAAAAATTGCCGATGCCATAGCCCAGGACACTGCCCGCCACGGTATCCGATACCCAGTGCTTGCGGCTGCCGACGCGCGACAGGTTGGTTATGGCGGCAACTCCGTACAGCCACGGCGCATCGTATTCCTTCGCAAACGGGGTAATCACCGACCAGGCAACAATGGTATGGCCCGATGGAAAACTGTCCAACCCCTTCGACGATGAGCCAGCGAACGTGCTGAAGTTATGACTTCCCAGTCCCGTCTGGGGACGTGCACGGCCCACCGCATATTTGAGCCCGAGCACGGCGACATAGGAAGTCACCGCCGCCTCGGATGCGGCATAGCCGGTGCGCGACAACCTGGGATCGTCACTGCCCACCGCCGCCAGCGCCGCCCCAGCCGCCTCCACCCACGGCAATGCATTGCCGAAACTGTCGAAATTCTTCAGGAAACTATTGTTGGCATGGTTGAGTGCGAAGCGATCCGCACGCTTGTCGAGCAGACTGCTGCCAAGCACCAGACCCGCGCCGATTGCACCGGCCTTGATCCAGTCAGTCTCTGCAGCAGCTTTACCGGCATACTTGAAATCGCGCGCAACCCTTTGCACAGGCCGCATGTCGGGTGTAACCACATCGGCCAGCGTCGTCCTGGGAAGCGGCCTCAAGTTGCTGAATTGCTCGAATGGGTCATCCAGCACCTTGGACGGATTGGCATATTCCACGCTGACCGAGCCTTTAAGTTGTTCAAGTGTGATCTGGCCGTTGAAATAAGCCGACAGCTTGTTCAAGTTGAAGAAATCGTAGACCACGACCGGCTCGGCATGCTCGGCAAAAATGATCTTGATCTCGCGCGCATCCAGCGGCGCATGGTCCAGCATGATCCGTGCCGCCATGCCCACCGCTCGTCCATCCGGGCGGATGCGCTCGTTGGACAGGCTTGCCACCAGGCGATAGGAACCATCAAGCTCGAGCTTGATGTTGCGGAAGTGCTGGCTGTACAGCGCCTCGAGCAATTGCGTCCTGAAATCCGGCGCATCGTTATGCCACTGCACGACGGTAGGCTTGGGCAATATCTTTGTTTCCGGCAGTCTGGTGGCCTGCGCATCCAGCTTCTGCGGCAAATTCTCCGGAATGGTGTTGTAATCCGGTTCGGGCGCAGGTTTGTATTCAAGCGTGCGCTTGTTGCGGGCATTGGTGACGTCATACAGCGTCACCTCGCGCGCAAGCATCGCACCGCCATCGCGGGTCAGCGGTTTCCACACGAAGGAACCGGTCGTATTGCTCGATTTCGTCAGCATCGCATCGAACGGGATGGTCAGGTAGATGCCCTTGTCGAAGCTGCCCTCGCCGAACTGTGCCGCGGAAACATTGGTCTTGGTAAAGAATCCGCCCATGCGCACGCCATTGTCGAACGCGCGCGAAAGATCGACCGTCACCCCCATGTCCCTGGCCAGATAACGGCCCGCACTCAGTTTTGCCAGCACGTCGTCCCAGCCGGTATCCCAGTACAGCGTGGCATGCCCTGTCACTGTGCTGTAGCTGCGCGTCCCGAAATCCTGGGCGAAATTGCGCTGCCGTACCGCATTCAGATCGATGCCGAAGGCGGTGCTGCTCTCGAACGGACGATACAGCCATTCCCCGCCCACCCCGGCAAACATTTCCTCGAGATAACCGCCGTAGACACTGTAATACTGGTTGTCGGTGAGCTTGCCGACATGCGTGACCTGCAGGTTGGGCATGGTCAGATTGGAATTGGTCATGTACTCGCGCAAATAGGTTCTCACGCGCGGCAGGTTGCTCGGTGCGTCATAGGTAAATTTGTTGTAATTGTCGAGCACGCCAAGCTGGGCGCGCCCCTGAACCCAGGTACTGTCGTCCAGCCTCAGCTTGCCACTGAACGTGGGCGCGACCTGGTAAAGGATAAAGCCGTTGGGGCCGCCCAGGTTGTAATTGAAGTCCAGCCCGAGTTTGGACTCGAACCGGGGCGGCGGTTTGCGGTAGAGCGGATTGCCCTCGTCCGCCAACACGAACGGCTGTGCCACCACGGCATTGACGATATCACCGGGCGGCAACAGCTGCACGCGTTTGGCCACCCAGGCGTTGCGGTCGACGACATGCTCGGCGACCTTCATGCCATGTTCGCGGTAAACGAAGCGGAACCGGTCGACCTCGCGCGGCGCATCGCGATGCAGCACGGCAACCGCGCGGTCGAGGTAGTCGCGCCAGTAAGTGTCGTTGGCATCGTCGACGGTAACGAGCACTTCGTGCCCGTGTTCGCTGATGCTGCCGACATGCCAGTTGGTCTGGCGCTCAATCTCGAGGCTGGTCGCGGCCCAGTCCGGGGACTTGACCGGACGCACCGCGGATACTGGAATGCGCGGCGGGTCGTCCGGTTTCGGCTGCATCATATCAGCCAAATTAGTGTGCAGCGTCATGCCCAGCATCGCGGTATTGCCGCGCTCGATGCCGGCGGAAATGTCGAATGCGCGCGA
>CAZMSI010000248.1:0-2898 GCA_964568895.1 uncultured Sideroxydans sp.
TCCTCCGCGATAAGTTGCTGGATCACAAAAAATATATTGATAAATATGGACAGGATATGCCCGAAATACGAAACTGGAAATGGAGTAATCCCAAATGAATGCGAAAGAACAAATAGGCACATTTAATGAAAGTACACAATAACAACAGGAAAAAACTATGAATATTCAAATCAATACCGGCCATAATATCCGGGGAAATAAGGCACTAATTGCTAAGTTCAGCAGCACAATTAAGAACGCATTAATTAGAATGAGTGATAACATTACCAGGGTAGAAGTCCATCTGAAGGATGAAGACGGCGATAAAAAAGGAAAGAACGACAAACGATGCATGATGGAAGCGCATCTCAAAGGACGTCAGCCCATCGTTGTTACAGATCATGCTGATACTTTGAACCAGGCACTTGACGGCGCAATCGAAAAATTAATAAGTATGATAGAAAGCATTCTTGACCGTAAACGCGATCAAAGGAGTCATATAACTGAACAATCAGAACCTGAGTTAGAATTTCCGGATTAGAAGTGAAAACTTAAATTGTAAATTTATCTCTATAGTTATGTATGCTTCCGTGGCTGACAAAAATATCTACAAGTTACTGCTTGATATTAATGGAAAATTTTATTGTTAACATTAATGCAGTATTAATGAGGAATTGTTTTCCATTATCTACAGTCCCGAGCCACTGCAAAAAAATATTACATTAAAGAAAAATGCAATGAATCAAATAGACTTGTACCCTTTGAAATTTGAACCGATCTATCAGTATCGCCTGTGGGGCGGACGACGTTTAGCAGACCTGCTCAGTGCGCCACTACCGGGTGACGGTCCGATTGGCGAAGCCTGGTTACTAAGCGACCGTGATGACCAAACTAGTCGCGTTTCAAATGGAATTCTCAAAGGACAGACTATCAATCAATTGATGGAACAGTTTCCTGAACAATTGCTGGGAAAACTAGCCGGGCGTTTACACAGATTTCCGCTTCTGCTTAAGTTTCTTGACGTCAGTAAAATGCTTTCTGTACAGGTGCATCCCACGGATGCAAACACTGACCTTTTGCCTGCGGGCGAGACAGGCAAGACTGAAGCCTGGGTTGTTCTGAAAGCGGGAAAAGAAAGCCGCATATATGCAGGTTTGAAACCAGGTACAACGGCAAACGATCTGCGGCAAGGACTAAGAAAAGAAACTGTAGCGGACAACCTATCATACTTCATTCCTAAAACCGGCGACGGTGTCTTTATACCGGCAGGAACTGTTCATGCTTTAGGCGGCGATGTTGTTGTGTTTGAGATTCAGGAGAACAGCGACGTAACTTTTCGACTGTACGACTGGAACCATGTTGACGCAAAGACAGGCAAGCCAAGACCACTGCAAGTTGAGCAGGCGCTTTCCTGTATTAATTATAAACAAGGGGAAGTACAACCGGTAGTGCCGGTAGTCGAAGAGGTGAAGCCTGTACAGGGAGAACGACTTTTTTTATGTGAACATTTTGGTTTATGGCGAATCCAGGGAGAATTACCGTTCCTGATTGGCCAGGCGGGGAAACCACGTGTGTTGGTTTGCATCGGTGGTGGCGGTCAGTTGGAAAACAATAACACAAAGTATGAGGTTAATATCGGAGATGTAATGCTCATCCCGGCATCGGTAGGAGAATGTATTTTTCGACCGCACATTTCAACGACTGTATTGGAAATTTCAATACCGGAAAAATGAATAACAAGATGACAATGATATGATTTGTACTTCTGGAAACGTGAATTGATTTAACAGGAATTACAAGGTGAAATGATAATGAAAAAATTAATTGTATATGATCTGGATGGTACACTTGCAGAAAGTAAATCATCTCTTGATAAAGAAATGTTGGCATTGCTTCACGACCTTCTCGATATCGTAAAAGTTGCAGTAATTTCCGGAGGTGATTGGCCACAATTTGAAAAACAACTTCTTTCAAATCTTCCAAAAGGCAAAAGCCTGCGGAATTTATCTCTTCTTCCAACTTGCGGAACAAAGTTTTTTAAGTATTCAGGAAGTTGGAAAAAGATTTATTCAGAAGATTTCAAGGCAGGTGAGAAAGAAAAAATAATCAGTTCACTAAAGAAAGCTATCGAAGAAACGGGCTTCAAGCCAAAAAAAGTCTGTGGTGAAGTAATTGAAGATCGAGGAAGCCAGATAACATTTTCCGCATTAGGCCAACAGGCACCTTTAGAAGAAAAGAAAAAATGGGACCCTGATTTCACCAAACGGAAGAAAATCAAATCAATCCTTGACGCTTCTATTCCCGAATTTTCTGTAAGAATGGGTGGCGCTACTTCCGTTGACATCACCAAGCCCGGTATCGACAAAGCATACGGGATTCATAAGCTAAGAGGGATTCTTGGTATTGCAATTAATGAAATGATTTTTATTGGAGATGCCTTGTTTCCCGGCGGGAACGACTATCCGGCTAAAGAAGCAGGTGTAGTTTCTATACCTGTTAAGGGTCCTGATGAAACTAAAAGAGTTACCGAAACAATCATCGCTTGTTTAGATAGCGATTAGCAATAGACATCTATTATAATACAAGAGAATTTGATGAATGAATTTAAATTGAAGCGACTGGGAAAAATAATGGAACCGGAACCAGGCAATCCGCAGGAAGTTGAAGGCGTCTTGAATCCGGCTGCCGCTCGCGGACCTGATGGAAAACTTTATTTATTTCCACGGCTCGTCGCTAAAGGTAATTATTCGCGCATCGGCATTGCAAAGATAAAATTTAATGGGGCGGGAGACCCGACAGGTGTTGAACGGCTCGGTATAGCTTTGGAACCGGAGGCTGATTATGAACTACGACGCGATGGCAGTGGCGGATGCGAGGATCCCCGAATTACTTTTATGGAACGCTTCCAAAACTATTTGA
>CAZMSI010000249.1:0-2854 GCA_964568895.1 uncultured Sideroxydans sp.
TGAAATTGAATCCGGGCGTCATCGTGAGCATTTCCGACATTTCGGGCAATGGTTGTTTCATCCAGCGCGGCAAGCAAACTTCCAATGGATCCCATGGACTATTCTCCTTTCGATTGTGGCTATAAACGGCGGAGTAAAAGTGTACCACCCCGCAGGCGGGTGGAGCGGAAGTGTTTTCACCCCGGGCATTCGGTCGGGCTAGGTTGGTTTGATGCCGGGATGGGGCGTCGGACCGCCAGGGACCGGAGGAAAGGGAGTGAAGACAATGGAAGAGCACGTCGCCGTACGGCGCATGCGTTTTGTTGAGGGTTTGTCGGTTCGGGCGATCGCCCGGGCGACGGGGTTTCACCGCGGGACGATCCAGCACATTCTGGCTTCGGGCGGGCCGGGCCGGTATCGGCGCCGCCAAGCGGCTGCGCAGCCGGTTCTGGGGCCGTTTACGGGGGTGATTGATGCGATTCTGAAGGTGGATCAAGGGGCTCGTCCGAAGCACGGTCACACGGCGAAGCGGATTTTCGATCGTCTGCGCGAGGAGCACGGTTACCGGGGCGGCTACACGCAGGTGCGCGAGTATGTGGCTCAGGCTCGCAATCTGCTTCAGAAGGCCTTTGTGCCGTTGGAGTTCGGTCCGGGCGAGGCGCAGGTGGACTGGGGAGAAGCCTGGGTTTTGAACGAGGGGGCGGAGCGCCAGGCGCATTTGTTCGTGATGACGCTTGCGTTCAGCGATGCTCGCTTCGTGGCGGCGTTTCCCCGCGAGACGCTGGAGTTTTTCCTGGAAGGCCATGAACGGGCCTTCCGGTTTTTTGGCGGGGTTCCACGGCGCATTGTCTACGACAATCTGAAGTTGGCGGTGACGAAGGTTGGCCGCGGTCGCCGGAGGGATCGGAACCGGCAGTTTGACGCTTTTGTCCAACGTCATCTGTTTGAGCCGGGGTTCTGCAACGTGGCCCAGGCGCACGAGAAGGGGCATGTGGAGAACGCGGTAGGCTGGGCGCGGCGCAATCTGTTTGTGCCCCAGGCGCTCCTTTCAGATTGGGAGGAGTTCAACACGGGGCTTGAAGAACGTTGCCGGATGGAATGGCCCAAGCGTCTTCGCGGCCACGAGCGGACGGTCGAAGAGCGCCTGGCCGAAGAGCGCTCGCACTTCCTTCCGATTCCGCAAGGGGCTGACGCGGGCAAAGCCAAGCCGCAGACCGTCAGTTCGCTTTGTCTGGTGCGCTTTGACACGAACGACTACTCGGTTCCATGCGCCTACGCCCATCACCCGGTGACGGTGCAGGCCGATGTGGGCCGCGTGCGGATCTTCCATCAGGATCGCCGCATCGCCTCGCACAGGCGGTGCCACGAGCGCGAGAAGGCCGTCTACGAGCCCTGGCATTATCTGGCGCTGATCGAGCGGCGGCCTCTGGCGTTGGACTATGGGGCGCCGATGAAGCGCCTGGAGTTGGACGAGTGCTTTGGCGTGTTGCGCCGGCGCATGGAAGAGGGGCAGGAACACTCCAAGGGCACGCGGGCTTATATCCGTGTTCTTCGGCTCTTGGAGACTCATTCGCTGGCCCAACTAACGCGGGCCGTGCGCCAGGCGCTGGCCCTGGGCGTGGAAGACTACGAGGCAGTCAAGTCCATCCTGCTGCTGCCGCAGGAGAAGACCCCTTCGCCGCTGGATCTGTCGGGCCGCGCCCATCTGGCCGCTTATCGCATCCCCGCCCCAGACCTGTCGGTCTACGCGGCGATGGCCGGAGGCGTCCAATGAGCCAGACCGCCCATCCGCCACAGATCTTGCTGGGCCATCACCTCAAGGCGCTGCGCCTGCCCGTCTTTCTGCGCGAACACGCCAAAGTGGCCGCCCAATGCGCGGCCGACAAGGTGGACTATGGCGGCTTCCTGCTTCGCTTGAGCGAACTGGAACTGCTGGAGCGCGAGCGCAAGGGCGCCGAGCGGCGAATCCGCGCCGCCCAGTTCCCCGCGCCCAAGACCCTTGAGGCCTTCGACTTCCTCGCCGCTCCCGGCGTCAACAAGAAGCAGATCCTGGAACTGATCCGCTGCGAATGGATCGACAAGAGAGAGAACCTCATCTTCCTCGGCAACCCCGGCACAGGCAAAACCCATCTGGCCGTGGCCTTGGGCGCCGCGGCCTGCCAAAGGGGATACAACGTGCGCTTCCTCACGGCCGCCGCCCTGGTCAACGCCCTGGCCGAAGCCCGCGACGAAAGGGCGCTGCTGCGCCTGCAGGCCCGCCTGGCCAAAATCCAACTGCTCATCGTCGATGAACTGGGTTACGTGCCATTCGCCAAGACCGGCGCGGAACTCCTCTTTGAAGCCTTCTCCCAGCGCTATGAGCGCGGATCGGTCCTGGTGACATCCAACCTGCCGTTCGAGGAATGGACCGCCGTCTTCGGCTCCGAGCGCCTGACCGGCGCTTTGCTCGACCGCCTGACCCATCGCGCCCACATCGCCCCCATCGAAGGCCAATCCTACCGCCTCGCCCAGCGGCGAAGGAAACCCCCAAGCAAAGGAGACAAACAACCCGAGAATATAATGCAACCGGTTGGAGAAACCTAAACGGTTACCCCGCCCCTAGGGGCGGGGTAAGGCCCAACCACCAACTATCCCAAGAGAGGACCAATACTTCTGGACAACACCCAGAACACCAACTACATCTATCCCCAGGTGGCACACTTTCTCTCCGCCATCCGGTACACTTTTCCGCCGCCATTCAGAGTCAAAGGCACGGCAGGATAGAATGCCTTTGCCCCAACGCAGTCTTTTGGGATCCAAAATGTTACGAGCGGCCCATCGTCGCAAATTCGACGTTTTTTTTGCCCTTTGCTGGAGCGAAGGTGTTTTGCTGATT
>CAZMSI010000250.1:0-2830 GCA_964568895.1 uncultured Sideroxydans sp.
TATGGCGGATGTCGCCGATCTTCTTGCGCACCTGGTACCAGATTTCCGGCACCTCCCTGGGCGGTGCGGTATCGAGCAGTCTCAGGATCACCGTTGATTCACCGCTGCGCGAATAGCTGAATGCTTCTCGGTAATAGGGAATTTCCTGCAGCTTCTTCACGATGCGCCTGGTGATTTCCTCGTCCACCTGTGAAGTGGTCGCGCCCGGCCATACTGTGCGCACCACCATGCTGCGGAAAGTGAAGTCAGGATCTTCGCGCTGGCCGAGCTTGAAATAGGAAGTAATGCCGGCGATCGCCACCACCGCGATGAAGAACCACGACAACTGGCGCTGACGCAGGGCAAGCGCGGTCAGGTTGAACTTGTCGTTGTTCATTGCGCGAGTTTTACCTTTTCGCCTTCGCGCAGCAGGTTGGCACCCGCAGTCACCACCAGGTCGCCGGGAGCGAGTCCGCTCGTGATGTGCAACTCGTCACCCTCGACGCCGGCCACGGTGACCGCCACGCGATGCACGATGCCGTCGCTACCCAGTTTCCATACCCCGGGCGAGCCATCGCGGCTGATTACCGCGGCAAGCGGCAGGCGTATTTCCATGTTGTCGCCTGACTGCACGTGCACCGTCGCGCTCATGCCGAGCTGCATCGCATCGTCCGCATTAGTAACCGTGATGTGAGCGGCATAAGTACGCGTGGCGGGATCGGCGCCGGCCGCCAGTTCGCGCAGCACGCCGTGGTAGGTTTTATCCGGATGCGCATTCAAGCTGATGGTGAAACCTTTTGCATGGCGGAATGCCGCAAGGCCTGATTCCGGCACGTATACCGCGATTTCCTTGGCGCCGCTGCGCGCCAGGCTCAGCACCTGCTGCCCGGCGCCGACCACCTGTCCGATGTTGCAGTCGAGCGAGGTGACCACGCCATTGCCATCGGCGGTGAGCGCGGTGTAGCCCAGCTTGCGGTCCTGCTCGCTGCGGCTGGCCTGCATGGCGTTGAACACGGCGCGCGCCGCGTCATAGGCGGCCTGTTTCTGGTCCAGCGCGGCGGCGGAGACGAAGCCCTTCTCGCGCAATGCGGTGTAGCGCTTGAGGTCCGCCTCGGCCAGGATCATCTGGCTGCGCGCCTGTGCCTCGTTGGCGGCACCGCCTTGCGCGGCCAGGCGGTAATCCTCAGGCTCCAGCCGTGCCAGCACCTGGCCGCGGCGTACCTGCTGGCCGAGTTCGGCATAGCACGCGCTGATCTTGCCGCCGACGCGAAAGGCCAGCGGTGCCTCATGCCGCGCATGTACCTCGCCCGGCAGTGCCAATGCGTCGGGATCCTGCTGCAGGGAAATGAGCATGGTTTTCACCGGGCGCAGCGGTTCGGGCGGTGCGGAAGGTTTGCTGCAGGCAGCGAGCAGGGGCAGGGCAAACAGCAGGAGGGGAAGTTTACGCATGCGGGGTCTCCTGGTTGAAAGTGCCGAACCACAACGCGCGCAACGCCGCATCCAGCTCGGAAGCGTAGTCGGGCAGCATCATGGCGGAAACGTCGGGGTTGGTGCAGATCGATTGCTCGCTGCCGACCAGTTGCCACAGGCCGAGGATCAGCGCGTAGGAACGCATCAGCAGGCGCACGCCGCTGTCGGCGTCGGGCAGGGGAAAGTGATTGCGCAGCAGGGTACCGGCGGCCATCAGGTGTTCGGCGATGCGCTCCTCGAATGCCTGCGAGGCCTCCGGACTGATACCCTTGTGCATCAACCCGGCGACCAGCGTGGCCAGCGGCAGGAAGGCGGGCACGTTCACAACGTACTTGTCGACCAATTCCATCATGCCGTTGATGTCCATCTGCTCGTCGCTCGAAATGCGCGCAATCAGCACGGTGAAGAAAGCCTGCACGTGCCGCTCGTGCGCGGCCAGCAGCATATCTTCCTTGCTCTTGAAATAGAGATAGACCGTGCCCTTGGCCAGGCCGGCCTCGGAGGCGACCTCGGCCACGCTGGGCACGCGTTCGGGATTCGCCAGCCACAGCGCCACGGCTGCGTCCAGCAACTGGTTGATGCGGTGTTCGCGCGCTTCGGCGCTGGCAGGCGGTCTAGCCATGACTGACCTCTGGTCATTTAATGGCGAGATAATAAATGACCGGCGGTCAGAATTTCAAGTGATATTTTTAGAAATGCGTTAGAGGAATAATCGATGGGACAGTTTGCCGATGTTTCGCTGACAACGCGTTATGACAGAATATTCCGACTGATCCAGAAAAGGGTGGCAGACAAGATAAAGCTGCCCATCGAGATCCAGTTGGGGGGGGAGATCGCAGTTATCGCCTTGGAAAGGGCGAACCCGAAATCAGAATATTGGTCAAGGATCGTCAGGGCCTGGAGGCCCTCAGCGAACTGGACGAACTGCGGATTTGTGAAGCCTATATGGCCGGCAGCCTGGATGTCTCGGGCGACATGCTGGGCTTCGCCAGCCTGCGCGGACTATTGAAAGACCATCATTCATTGCACACGCTGTGGCGCCGGATTGCCCCATTTTTCATCGGGCGGGTGCAGATCGACCGGCAGGCAATTGCCGGCCACTATGACTTCAGCAACGAGTTCTATCTCACCTTCATGGACCCCACCCGCTGCTATTCGCAGGCCGTATTCGCACGCGACGACGAGCCGCTGGAGGTGGCGCAACACCGCAAGCTCGATTTCGCCATCGATTGAGAGGACTTCCCTATGCAAGGACAAAAATGTCGTCCCACGACTTTTTCAATGTAGCGCTCATTTAATAATTGAATTATTCGCGATTCGGTGTAGCCTTTCCCTGTAGTTCCCCATCCAGGCTACCGATCAATGGAGGCCATATGTTCGT
>CAZMSI010000251.1:0-2827 GCA_964568895.1 uncultured Sideroxydans sp.
TTGCGCGACATGATGCAGAACCACATGTTCCAGATGCTGGCCTACCTGTGCATGGAGCCGCCGGCATCGTTCAAGGCGGATGCGATCCGTAACGAAAAAGCCAACGTGCTCAATTCCGTACGGGTATATAAGCGGGAAGAAGTCCCCAACTTCTTCGTGCGCGGGCAGTATGGTCCTTCCTCGGACAAGGACGGTACATCGAAACCCGGTTACCGCGACACGCCGGACGTCGATCCGCAGTCAAACACGGAAACCTTTGCCGCGGGCAAACTGTATATCGACAACTGGCGCTGGGAAGGCGTCCCCATCTATTTGCGCTCGGGCAAGGCACTGTGGAAGCGCGGCACCGAAATCGTCGTGGAATTCAAGAAGGCGCCCATGGCACCATTCCGCGATACGCCCATCGGCAAGCACAAGCTTGCCTCGAACCGGCTGGTGTTTCATATCCAGCCGCATCAGGGAATCGAGCTGCTGTTCCAGGCCAAGGTTCCCGGTCCGCTGTTGGGGTTGCAGAAAGTCGACATGCGCTTCAGCTACGGCGACGCCTTTAATTCGTCCCGCTATACCGGTTATGAAGTGATGCTCTATTCCTGCACGCATGGCGATGCGACACTGTTCTCGCGCGGTGACCTGGTCGAAGCGGCATGGAAAGTCGCCCAGCCTGTCCTGGATTACTGGCAAGCCACTCCCGCACCGGAATTCCCCAACTACAGGCGTGGAACCTGGGGGCCGAAAGTGGCAAGTGAACTGCTCAAGCGGGATGGCCGGCACTGGTTCGAAGTGGTAACCACGGAAACGCTGGAAGGCTCGCCGCTGTTTCGCGGTGCCGACCCTTTGCTGCTGAATTCGATCATCATGGCATTGCGCCCGATTACGGTCGCAGCGGGGGAAATCATCATCAACAAGGGAAGCCTTGGCAAGGAGATGTACCTTATTTGCCATGGCGAAATCGAAGTGGTCGACGGCATGGGCAACGTGGTCGAGATGCTGGGTGACGGTGATTTTTTTGGCGAGGTCAGTCTGCTGATTTCCACCTCGCGCACCGCGACGGTAAGGGCAAAAACCCATGGTGACCTGTTTGTGCTGGGAAGAGCGGACTTCAGTCGCATCCTGCGCAACCATCCGCAATTTGCCGAAACCATGATGAAAGTGGCCCAGGAGCGGTATCGCCTTACCATTTCCGAGGATCAGTTGCTGGATTAGCCCGAATGGGGCCTGTATATTCCAGGGATGGCACGGTTCCAGATTCTGCCGTCGGCGATTTTTCCAGTGGTAGAATAGTTACCCCGTTCGTGATCATTTGACCCGACATCCATGCAAAATCTTTCCATACCTGCTACGGACCCCCAGCTTGAGGCGCTCAGAATGCCTCCGCATTCGGTTGAGGCCGAGCAGTCTGTCCTGGGAGGCGTCATGCTGGATCCGGCGGCCTGGGACAAGATCGCCGACCTGATCGGCGAACAGGACTTCTACCGCGTCGAACATCGCCTGATTTACCGTCACATCGGCAGACTTTCCGAGCACGCCAAACCGGTCGACGTGATTACCGTCGCCGAATCCCTGGAGAGCAATGCCGAACTCGACAAGGCGGGCGGGCTGGCCTATCTCGGCTCGCTGGCGCATAACGTGCCGTCAGCGGCGAACATCCGCCGTTATGCCGAAATCGTGCGCGAGCGCGCCATCATGCGCAAGCTGGCCGAGGTGGGCGGGGAAATTGCCACCAGCGCACTCAACCCGGCCGGGCGCGATGCCGGCCAGTTGCTGGACGAGGCGGAAAGCCGCGTGTTCGAGATCGCCGAGGCAGGCGAACGCGGACGGCAGGGCTTCGTACCCATCCCGCCGTTGCTGACCCAGGTAGTGGAACGCATCGAGACCCTGTATGCGCGCGACAACCCGAACGATGTCACCGGCGTGGCGACCGGATTTTCCGATCTGGACTCCATGACCTCGGGTTTGCAGCCGGGCGAACTGGTCATCGTTGCCGGACGGCCGAGTATGGGCAAAACCGCCTTCTCCATCAACATCGCCGAGCACGTGGCGCTGGAAAGCAACCGGCCGGTGGCGATCTTCAGCATGGAAATGGGCGGCACCCAGCTGGCGATGCGCATGATCGGCTCGGTCGGGCGCCTTAACCAGCACAACCTGCGCACCGGGCGCCTGGAAGACGAGGACTGGTCGCGCATGACCCACGCGCTGGGCCGCCTCAACGATGCGCCGATCTTCATCGACGAGACTGCCGGCCTGAATGCGCTGGAACTGCGTTCGCGCGCACGCCGCCTGCATCGCCAGAACAACGGGCTGGGACTGATCGTGGTCGATTACCTGCAACTGATGAGTTCGCCCAACAACAGGCAGAGCGAGAATCGCGCCACCGAAATTTCCGAGATTTCCCGCTCGCTCAAAGCGCTGGCCAAGGAACTGCACGTGCCGGTAGTCGCGCTGTCGCAGCTTAACCGCAGCCTGGAGCAGCGCCCCAACAAACGGCCGGTGATGTCCGACCTGCGCGAATCCGGGGCGATCGAGCAGGATGCCGACCTGATACTGTTCATCTATCGCGACGAGGTCTACAACCCCGACTCGCCCGACAAAGGCAAGGCCGAGATCATCATCGGAAAGCAGCGCAATGGCCCGATCGGCAAGGTCGAACTCACCTTCCGCGGCGAATATACGAGGTTTGAAAATTACGCCTCTGCTCAATACTGAGTAGAGGCGTAATTTCGGTGGAGGCTAAGCTGCGTAGCAGGTTATGCCGGAGCCAAAATTACATTAGGCATACTGAGTAGAGGCGTAATTTCGGTGGAGGCTAAGCTGCGTAGCAGGTTATGCC
>CAZMSI010000252.1:0-2816 GCA_964568895.1 uncultured Sideroxydans sp.
ATGGCGCGCGTGCTGCAGCATTCGGTGCAGGTACCCGCACGCATGTCCGACAACCTGACCACCCAGCTCGACCGTCTGATGCTGCACCCGTGGCTGGGGCTGCCGATTTTCTTCACCATCATGTTCCTGCTGTTCCAGGCCATCTTCTTTTTCGGCCAGCCGCTGCAGACCGGCGTCAGCGCACTGTTCGTCTGGTTGCGCAGCGCGGCACTGGATCCCATGCTCTCGAGCCTGCCCGCGGTGCTGCAGGGCTTCCTGCTGGACGGCGTCTACAACGGCGTGGCTACGGTTGCCGCATTCGTGCCGATCATCGTGCTGTTCTTTTTGTTCATGGCCATCGTCGAAGACACCGGCTACCTGTCGCGCGCAGCCTTCCTGATGGATACGCTGATGGCAAAGATGGGACTGGACGGACGCAGCTTCGTGATGCTGCTGATGGGTTTCGGCTGCAACGTACCGGCACTGATGGGCACGCGGGTGATGCGCTCGCGCTCGCTGCGACTGCTGACCATGGTGACCATCCCGTTCTCGCTGTGCTCGGCCAGGTTGCAGGTATTCGTGTTCATCACCGCTGCGCTGTTCGCGCCCAGCTCTGCCGCGTTGGTGTTGTTCAGTCTGTACCTGCTGAGCTTCGCCAGCGCCATCCTCACCGCGCTGGTGTTCAAGCGTTTCTTCCCCAGCAGCGAGCCGTTCGTGCTGGAGCTGCCGCCGTACCGTTTCCCGACATTCCGCCAGATGGTGCTGCGCGGCTGGCACGAAGTGCACCATTTCGTGCACCGCGCCACCAAGTTCATCATCGCCGGCGTGGTGCTGGTGTGGCTGCTCACCCACATGCCGCCTTCCGCCGCCCCGGCCGGCCCCGACACCTGGGCCGGCATCATCGGCGCCTGGATGCATCCGCTGTTCGCACCCACCGGAATCACGCCTGGACTGACCATCGCGCTGATCTTCGGTTTCGTCGCCAAGGAAATCGTGATCGGCTCGCTGGCCGTGATCTACGGCCTGTCCGGCCACGCGCTGTCCGGCGCACTGGCCGGCAGCCTGGACTGGGTGCAAGCCTACAGCTTCATGCTGTTCACGCTGATCTACACGCCCTGCCTGTCGGCCGTCGCCACCCTGCGCAGCGAGTCGAAGAGCTGGGGCTTCACCCTGTTCTCCATCGCCTGGTCGCTGATGCTGGCCTGGCTGGTCAGCCTCGCGTTTTATCAGGGCGCACGGGCGTTAGGTTACTAGACCAGCCTAATACCCCAGTGCCAGTCCAGTGTGGCGGCGCGGGTCGATGGCGCCGTAATAGCGGTTGTCGCCCACCGGCCTGCCGCCCAGCTTCGGCGCACCGACCAGGATCGCCGCCACCTGATTGGCCTCTTGCGGCGGACCGAATTTCTGGCCCCAATTTTCGAGTGTGGCGCGCACCTCGGGGCTGATCGCGCCCGGCTCCAGATTGGTATAGTCCGGCAACCATTGCTGATGAAAGCGTGGCGCGTTCACCGCTTGCTGGATGTCCATGCCGTAATCGATCACGTTGAGAATGGTGAGCAGCACAACGGTGATGATGCGGCTGCCGCCGGGCGTACCGAGCACCAGCAGCGGCTTGCCATCTTTGGTGACGATGGTCGGTGTCATCGAGCTCAGCGGGCGCTTGCCGGGTGCGATTGCGTTCGCCTCGCCCTGCACCAGCCCGAACTGGTTGGGCACGCCGACCTTGTCGGTAAAGTCATCCATCTCGTCGTTCAGCAGCACGCCGGTGTGCGCGGCAGTGACCTTGGCGCCGAACCAGTTGTTCAGTGTGTAAGTGACCGACACCGCATTACCCCAACGATCGATGATCGAATAATGCGTGGTGTTCGTGCCCTCGTGCGGCGCAACACCCGGCCTGATCTCCATCGAAATGCCCGCCCGGCGCGGATTGATCGCCGCACGGATTTTCGCCGCATAGTTTTTCGACAGCAGCCGCTGCAGCGGGTTGTGCACGAAATCCGGGTCGCCGAGATAACTGTTGCGGTCGACATAGGCGTGGCGCATCGCCTCGATCTGGTATTGCATCGCCTGCGCCGAACGGTAACCCAGTTTTTCCAGCGGATAGCCTTCCAGGATGTTCAGCATTTCGCACAGCGTCACCCCGCCCGAACTCGGCGGTGGCGCCGACACGATGCCGTAGCCGCGGTAGCTGCACTCGACCGGTTTCAGTTCTCGCGTCGTGTATTGATCGAGATCGGCCTGGGTGATGCCGCCGCCGCCGGACTTCATGCCGGCCACGATGGCGGCAGCCACCGGCCCCCGGTAGAAACCGGCCGCGCCGTATTTACCGATGCGCCGCAGCGTGCGCGCAAGATCATGCTGCACCAGTTTCTGCCCGGCCCTGAATGGCTGACCGTGATCCAGAAAAATCGCGGCCGAAGCCGGGTCTTTTTTGAAAGCATCGGTCGCAGTCTTCAGCATCTCGACGTCGCCCCGGTCGAGTACGAAGCCCCGCTGTGCATAGTGGATCGCCGGAGCAAGCAACCTGGCACGCGGCAGCGTGCCGTATTCCGCGCGTGCCTTTTCCAGCCCGGCCACCGTGCCCGGCACGCCGACCGCGAGATAACCGCGGGTGCTCGCGCCCGGTATCACATTGCCGTCCTTGTCGAGATACATGTCCGCGGTCGCGGCCAGCGGCGCCTTCTCGCGGAAGTCGAGGAAAGTCTTGCGGCCATCGGCCAGTTGTATTGTCATGAAGCCGCCACCGCCGAGATTACCCGCGGCCGGATAGACCACCGCCAGCGTATAACCCACCGCCACCGCCGCATCCACCGCATTGCCACCGGCCTTCAGCACGT
>CAZMSI010000253.1:0-2816 GCA_964568895.1 uncultured Sideroxydans sp.
TCGCTCGCGGTCTTATACAGCCGCGCCCTCTCCGGCATGGATGCTGCGCCGGTCACCGTCGAGGTGCATCTGGCCAACGGCCTGCCCAGTTTCACCATCGTCGGCCTGCCCGAAGCCGAGGTAAAGGAAAGCAAGGATCGCGTGCGCGCCGCCTTGCAGAATTGCCAGTTCGATTTCCCCGTTAAACGCATCACCGTCAACCTCGCCCCCGCCGACCTGCCCAAGGAAAGCGGGCGCTTCGACCTGCCCATCGCGCTGGGCATTCTCGCCGCCTCCGGCCAGATTCCCTCGGCGCAACTGGCGGAATACGAATACGCCGGGGAACTGGCACTGACGGGCGAGCTGCGGGCCATCCGTGGCGCGCTGGCAATGACCTATCACGCAGCCAATTGCGGACGAGCCTTCGTGTTGCCAGAGACCAATGCCGCCGAAGCCGCGTTAGTGGAGGATGCCGCCGTCTACCCGGCGCAGTCGCTACTGCAGGTTGCCGCGCACCTGGCCGGACGCGAAGCACTGGAGCGCCATCTTCCCGATGTGCAACCCACCGCACCGCAATACCCTGACATGCGCGAAGTAAAAGGGCAGGGGCAGGCCAAGCGTGCGCTGGAAATCGCCGCCGCGGGCGGTCATAGCGTGCTGATGTCCGGTCCGCCCGGCACCGGCAAATCCATGCTTGCTGCGCGCCTCCCCGGCATCCTGCCGCAAATGACTGAAGCAGAGGCGCTGGAAAGTGCCGCGATGCAATCGCTGGGCGGCACTTTCGACGTGGGAAGCTGGAAAGTACGGCCATACCGGACACCGCATCACACCGCCTCCGCCGTGGCACTGGTTGGCGGCGGCAGCAACCCGCGTCCCGGCGAAATTTCTGTTGCCATGCACGGGGTACTGTTTCTGGACGAGCTACCGGAATTCGACCGTCATGTACTCGAAGTGTTGCGCGAACCGCTGGAGAGCGGACGCATTACCATCTCGCGTGCCGCCCGGCGCGCCGATTTCAAGGCGCAATTCCAGCTGGTGGCGGCGATGAATCCCTGCCCCTGCGGCTATCTCGGCCACTACAGCGGAAAATGTCGCTGCACGCCGGACCAGATCGCGCGTTATCGCGGCAAAATCTCCGGCCCGCTGCTGGATCGCATCGATATCCAGATCGAGGTGCCGGCAGTACCGCAGGAAGACCTGCTCAAACACGCCGATGGCGAGTCCAGCCTGGACATCCAGGCCAGGGTGGAAGCCGCACGGCAGCGCCAGCTTGCACGGCAGGACAAACCCAATGCCCGGCTTGCGGTAAGCGAGATCGATACGCTATGCGCGCCCGATGCGCAAGGCGAAGCATTGTTGCGCCAGGCCATCACCCGCCTCAACCTCTCGGCACGCGCCTATCATCGCGTGCTCAAAGTCGCACGCACTATCGCCGATCTCGCGGACAGCGAGCATATCCAGACGCCGCACATTGCCGAAGCCGTGCAATACCGCAGGATGGACCGGCAAAGCTGAGCCTGCCTGGGTTCATGATAAAATCCGCGCTCATTTTCTGAGCCGCACAACATGAGCCATACCACGCATCCGATAGAAAAACTGCTCCGGCAACGCATCCTGATCCTCGACGGCGCGACGGGCACCATGATCCAGCGTCACAAGCTGGTCGAGGCGGACTATCGTGGCGAGCGCTTTGCGGACTGGCCGAGCGACCTCAAGGGTAACAACGACCTGCTGGTACTGACCCGGCCCGAGATCATCAAGGACATCCACCGCGATTACCTGGCCGCCGGCGCCGACATCGTCGAGACCAACACCTTCGGCGCCAACGCGACCACGCTGCGTGCCTACGGCATGGAATCGCTCGCCTACGAAATCAATGTGGCCGGCGCACGGCTCGCGCGCGAGGCCTGCGACGAATACGCCACGAAAGACAAGCCGCGCTTCGTCGCTGGTGTGCTCGGTCCGACCGACAAGACCGCGACCATTTCGCCCGATGTGAATGATCCGGCTGCGCGCAACATCACTTTCGACCAGCTGGTCGCCGACTATGCCGAAGCCACGCGCGGCCTGATCGACGGTGGCGCCGACCTGCTGCTGATCGAAACCATTTTCGACACGCTCAATGCAAAGGCTGCCGTATTCGCGGTGCAAGCGGTGTTCGAGGAACGCGGCACGGCGCTGCCGATCATGATCTCCGGCACCATCACCGACGCCTCGGGCCGCACGCTCACCGGCCAGGTCACCGAAGCCTTCTACAACTCGCTCGCGCACGCGAAGCCGCTGTCGATCGGCCTGAACTGCGCGCTCGGCGCCGAAGAACTGCGCCAGTACGTGGCCGAGCTGTCGCGCGTCGCCAACTGCTATGTGAGTGCCCACCCCAACGCCGGCCTGCCCAACCCGCTGGCCGAAACCGGCTACGACGACACGCCGGAGAACATGGCCGGCCACATCGGGGAGTGGGCCGAAAGCGGCTTCCTCAACATCATCGGCGGCTGCTGCGGCACCTCGCCCGACTTCATCAAAGCCATCGCCGAAACAGTCAAGGACATCGCGCCGCGCCGCATTCCGGACATCCCGTACGCATGCCGGCTGTCCGGGCTGGAACCGTTCAACATCGGCGACGACTCGCTGTTCGTCAACGTCGGCGAGCGCTGCAACGTCGCCGGTTCGGCCAGGTTCAAGCGGCTGATCATGGAAGGCAGCTACGAAGAAGCACTGGAGATTGCCAAACTGCAGGTGGAGAACGGCGCACAAGTGGTCGATGTCAATATGGACGACGCCATGCTCGACGGCGAGGCCGCGATGGTGAAGTTCCTCAACCTGATCGCCTCCGAGCC
>CAZMSI010000254.1:0-2814 GCA_964568895.1 uncultured Sideroxydans sp.
GAATAATGCTGACCGATACCCTGCAGTTCCTGCTGGATACCCTGGTGGAAACCTATGCCGCCATTCTGCTGCTGCGCTTTCACCTGAATTGGCTGCGCTCGCCGATGCGCAATCCGGCGGGCGAATTCATCATGTTACTGACCAATCTGCTGGTGCTGCCCGCGCGCCGCTTCATGCCCAAGGCGTGGGGGCTGGATGTGGCTACGCTGCTGCTGGCCTGTATCGTGGAAATGACTTACCTGGCGGCGACCCTGTATCTGCACAGCTACCCGATCAGCATTGCGCCGCTGTTTGCCTGGATGCTGGTCAAGATGATCAAGATCAGCATCTATTTGCTGATGGGCGCGCTGTTCATTGAGGCGCTGCTGTCGTGGACCAATCCCGGGACCTCGTTGGCGGCGCTGCTGAGCAGCATGACCCGCCCGTTCCTGCGGCCGTTCCATCGTTTCGTGCCGACAGCCGGGGGCATCGATTTTTCCTTTCTGATCCTGTTCTACCTGTGCTACATCATTCTCGCGCTGCCGGTGGGCTGGCTCGAAGGCATGGTGCTGAGGGCGCTGTAGCGTGGCAGCCTGGTATCGCCGCGACGGCGATGACGTGTTGCTGGTACTGCACGTGCAGCCCGGCGCCAAACGCAGCGAAGTTGCCGGCCTGCACGGCGAGGCGCTGAAAATCCGCCTTGCCGCGCCGCCGATCGAGGGGCGCGCCAACGAGGCGTTGCTGCGCTTCGTCGCCGACCGTTTCGGGGTGCCGCTACGCAACGTGGAATTGAAAAAGGGGGCGCAGTCGCGCCACAAGGCGGTGAGGATAAGCGGCAGCTCGGTGGCACCGGAAAGCCTGCTGACGGACAAATAGACGCGCATCGTCCCCAATTAACTAGACACTCTGCAACCTCATAAAAATGCTGTCTCTCGAACTCAGTGGGAGACAGTCAATATTTAAGTCGGGCAAACTAAGCTATTTGTCCGGCTTTACCAATCCCTGAATGCGATCCCCATCCCGAACGTGCGCTGGCGGTAGTTGTAATCGATCAGGCTTTCGCCGAAGCCGTCGGTAAACTGCACGAACAGTTTGGCCGAGTTGCCGAATTGCACCGGCGTGGACCAGTCCAGTTGGGTAAAACCGCGGTTCTGCCCCAGGTTCAGGTTGTTGCGCAGCAGCAGTGAAACAGACTGGTTCTTGTTCGGGTCCCAGCGCAGCACCGCATCGGCACGTCCGATGTAGTTCTGGATGTCCGGGTTGTCGTCCTTCTGGACATTTTCCGGAATGCGCCACCAGCCGCGCGCCAGCAGCGAGAAGTTGCTTCCCCATTCCCAGCCACCCTGCAGGTATACCCGGTTCCAGCTTCTGGATTGCGGCAGGCTCTGCCCGTTCGACTGGTGCACCAGGCCGATGTTGACCAGCTTGAAGCCGTTGTCGTGGCCGGTGCCGAAGGTGGCGATCAGTTCAGGTTCGTAATTGGTATTGCGGAACGGCGCGGAGTTGCGGGTGTTGAACGACTGCCAGTTGGATTGCTGGGTATAGGCGCCCCACAGCCGGAAATCCTTGAAACCGAGCAGGTGCAATTGCCGGTAGCGCATGATCTCGGCCTTGACGCTGAGCTGGAATTTCGTCTCCAGGTTGTCCCAGCCCATCGGCACGGTGGTGCTATGGCCGGGAGCAGGGCTGGAGGGCAGCGTGTTGGGATGATTCGATTCGCGCACGATCAGGTAATTCTGCCGGTAGGGGTGTAGCGGGGTGAGCTGGTTGGGGTGCTCGGGGTCACCAAGGCCGTCCAGATTCCACGCCGTGGTCAGATAGCTGCGCTTCGGAGGCGCGGTGTCCTGGTCGTTCTGTATGGTGATCAGTTTCGAGAAGCCTTCGTCGCCGGGCGCGGTATCGGCCGCATTGCTGGCAGCCGATTGATTGCCGGCAGGCATGTTGCCGGTGCTCGCGTGCCCGGCGATGCCGTCATAGCACTGCAGGCGTTCGCTGTCGTTGCCGATGGCGGCGCATCGTTGCAGCGCGTCGTCCGCAGCATGGGCCAGCGGCGTAAAGGCGGCGCATAGCCACAGAAAAAACAGGGTTTGGCGGGTCGTACGCAAGGCGGTTTGCATATTACGGCTTGGCGACGATTAACCTGACGTGTTCCATTTTGGTTCTCACTTTAAGCCAGGCGACGATCTTTTTCTGGTCGGATGCGGGAATCGGTTTGCTTACTATCAGGTAGGCCAGCAGTTCGGTTTCCCTGGTGCTGCCGTCGGCGAGCCAGACCGGAGCCTTGGCCAGCACGACCTGTTGCAGTATCGGGTATTGCGTGCGCAATTCCTGCACGATGCTCTGGCCGTCCGGCTGTTCCGCCTTGACCTTGGCCAGTTCGCTTTCCAGCTGCTGGATACGTTTTTCCTTTTCTTCGCCGGCCTTCTGGCTGGTGCTGTACAGGTCGCTCAGCAGGTTGGTCTTGAGCGAAGCGAGGTCGATTTTCTTGTCGCCGGACTGGTGGATCACCAGCCGGGCGTTTCCCAGGTTGTAGTTCTGCAGGTGCTTCTGGATTGAAGCGAGCTGTTCCTTGCCGATCTGGTCGCCGACCAGGGTGATGTCTATGGTGCGCGTGTTCGGCGCGATGGTCTGGTGGGTGATCAGCGTATTGTCGAAGGTCAGTTCATTATTGATGAACTCGTTCGCGCGCGACTTGAAGGCGACGTCGGTGACCATGTTGTAGGCCAGGTAGACGCTGGGTATCACGGTGGCCAGCACCAGTATGACGATGTAGTTGCGCACCTTGCTTTCCATCGCAGCATCGACGAAGCGCTTGTGCGGCGGGTTGAGGTAGCC
>CAZMSI010000255.1:0-2786 GCA_964568895.1 uncultured Sideroxydans sp.
CGTCGAACACGAACTTGGCCGGCGGCAACTGCTCCTGGTAGGTCCAGATCGGCCAGTTCTTGTCGTACACATTGAGGTCGGGCACCACCTTGGTCATTTCCATGTTGGCTTCCCAGTAGGCGTCCACCGTGCCGACATCGCGCCAGTAGGAATGGGAATTGCGCTCGCCGACGCAACTGCTTTCGAAATGGTGGGCGTACACGCGGTAACGCGAGATCAGGTAGGGAATGATGTCGTGGCCGAAATCGTGGGTGGAATGGGTGTCGTAAGCATCGCGAATCAGCTGCTCGTACAGGAACTGGGTGTTGAACACGTAAATGCCCATGCTGACCAGCGCCTGATCCGGATGACCCGGCATCGGCGAGGGATTGGCCGGCTTTTCGTCGAAGCCGATGATGCGGCTTTTCTCGTCCACCGTCATCACGCCGAATGCCGAAGCCTCGGCCAGTGGCACGCTGAAGCAGGCGATGGTCATGTCGGCCTGGTCGCGCACGTGGCTGGCCAGCATCTTGCCGTAGTCCATCTTGTAGATGTGGTCGCCGGCGAGGATGACGATGTACTGCGGATTGTGCGAGCGCAGGATGTCGATGTTCTGGAACACCGCGTCGGCAGTGCCCTTGTACCATTCCTCCTGGATGCGCTGCTGCGCCGGCAGCAGTTCGACGAACTCGTTGAACTCGCCGCGCATGAAGCTCCAGCCGCGCTGGATATGTTGCAGCAGACTGTGCGACTTGTACTGGGTGACCACGCCGATGCGGCGGATGCCGGAATTGATGCAATTGGACAGCGGGAAATCGATGATGCGGAATTTGCCGCCGAACTGGACCGCAGGCTTGGCACGCCATTTGGTCAGGTCTTTCAGGCGGGAACCCCTTCCGCCTGCCAGTATCAGCGCCACCGTATTTTTGGTCAGTACACTGATAAAACGCGCCGAAGTGGTATCCTGTTGTAGCATATTCATCTCCTTCTGAAAGCGGCGCCCCCGTCTGGATGGGGATTTTGGGAGTAATTATAATCCATTTTGCTTTAACTTAAAGTTAAAGCGGCAGGTGCAGAATTGCGATTGCCCAGACTGGCCGGGCAACACAACCGGCACCACACGGACAACAAGTAAAAATGATAGCCACAAAAAAAACCGATCCGCTGATGCAAGCCATCCTCGATGCGCGGTTGCATGACCCATTCTCTTACCTTGGTTTGCACCAGAAGGGGGATAGCTGGACGCTGCGCGTATTCCTGCCATACGGTGAATCGCCCGAATTGCAGACCGATGCGGGCTGGCTACCGCTCACCCGCGTCCACGAACAGGGCATCTACAGCCATGATAGTGCGACGCCGCTGCCACGCCCGTGCCGCATCCGCTACAAGCAGGAAGATGGCAGTTGGCACGAAGTCTGGGACACCTATAGTTTCCCGGCCACCATAAGCAGTCTCGATCTGCACCTGTTCAATGAGGGACGGCTGCAGCAGGTATACCGCACCCTGGGCGCGCACCCGATGACCATCGACGGCGTGCACGGCACGCGCTTCGCGGTATGGGCGCCGAACGCCGAGCGGGTCAGCGTGGTCGGCGATTTCAACCGCTGGGACGGCCGCGTGCATCCGATGCGTACACATGGTTCCAGCGGGGTGTGGGAATTGTTCATCCCGGATATCGGCCTCGGTGCGCTGTACAAGTTCGAAATCCGCAACCGCCAAAGCGGTGCGATCATGGTCAAGACCGACCCCTACGGCTTCGCGTTCGAAACACGTCCCGGCACCGCCGCGCGGGTATGCGCGGAAGACGGCTACCGGTGGTCGGACGACGACTGGATGACACAGCGGGGCAGTGCCGACTGGTTGCACCAGCCGATGAATACCTACGAAGTGCATGCCGGCTCATGGCGTCGGCCCAGCGGCGACGGCTTCTTCAATTTCCGTGAACTGGCGGCGATGCTGCTGCCCTACGTGCAGGAGATGGGCTATACCCACATCGAGCTGATGCCGGTCAGCGAGCATCCGCTGGACGAATCCTGGGGCTACCAGACCACCGGCTATTTCGGCGTTACCAGCCGCTTTGGCTCGCCCGATGATTTCCGCGCCTTCGTCGACATATTCCATCAGGCCGGCATCGGCGTGCTGCTCGACTGGGTACCCGGGCATTTCCCCAAGGACGATTTCGCGCTGGCCCGTTTCGACGGCACCGCGTTGTATGAACACGCAGATCCGCGTCTGGGCGAGCACCAGGACTGGGGCACCTACATTTTCAACTACGGCCGCAATGAGGTGCGCTGTTTCCTGATCGGCAATGCGCATTACTGGCTGTCCGAATTCCACATCGACGGCCTGCGCGTGGATGCGGTGGCCTCCATGCTCTACCTGGACTATTCGCGCAAGGCAGGCGAGTGGCTGCCCAACCAGTACGGCGGACGCGAGAATCTCGATGCGCTCGGCTTCATCCGCGAAACCAACATGATGGTGCACGAACAATTCCCCGGGGCGCTGACCATCGCCGAGGAATCCACCTCGTGGCCGATGGTGTCGCGGCCGGTATACCTCGGCGGGCTGGGCTTCTCGATGAAGTGGAACATGGGCTGGATGAACGACAACCTGAGCTATTTCGAACAGGATCCGGTGCATCGCCGCTACCACCACGACAAGCTGACCTTCGGCCAGCTCTATGCCTATACCGAGAACTTCGTGCTGCCGTTCTCGCACGATGAGGTGGTACACGGCAAACGCTCGCTGCTCGACAAGATGCCGGGCGATACCTGGCAGAAGTTCGCCAACCTGCGCCTGCTTTTCGT
>CAZMSI010000256.1:0-2775 GCA_964568895.1 uncultured Sideroxydans sp.
TCACCAATTCTTCAAGAATATTTAATCAAAGCTTCATGCGCGCATCGCACCATGCGCCGCATGAACAAACCAGACTACAGCCTGATCAACCACGAACCATTGCCGCCAACTCAGTTGCGAATTGCAGTGGTGACCGAAACCTATCCCCCCGAAGTGAATGGCGTCGCCATCACCATCGGCCGCATGGTGCACGGACTGCGCCAGCGCCAGCACCACATCCATGTGATCCGACCGCGCCAGCACAAGCAGGATATTGTGCTGCAGGAGAACGGTTATAAGGAAACGCTGGTAGGCGGCATGCCGATTCCCGGCTATCCCGAACTGAAATCCGGATTCCCGGCGAAAGGCAGGCTGCTGAACTTGTGGCGCCAGCAGCGCCCGGATGTCGTGCACATCGTCACCGAGGGCCCGCTGGGCTGGTCGGCGATGGCTGCCGCGCGCAAACTGGATATCCCGGTCTGTACCGATTTCCATACCAACTTCCACAGCTACTCGCAGCACTACGGCATCGGCTTGCTGAAAAAACCGATTGCAGCCTACCTGCGCCACTTCCACAACAAGACCGATTGCACCATGGTGCCCACCCTCTCGCTAAAGGAAGAACTGGAACAGGATGGCTACAAGGATGTGCTGGTGGTGTCGCGCGGTGTGGACGCCGAACTGTTCCACCCTTCCCGGCGCAATGCCGAACTGCGTGCGCAGTGGGGTGCGACGGAAGATACACCGGTGGTGATGCTGGTAAGCCGCATCGCACCGGAAAAAAATCTGCCGGTAGTCATCCAGGCATTCGATGCGATGCGCGCAGTCAATCCGGATGCGTTGCTGGTAATAGTGGGTGATGGCCCGGCACGCGCCGAGCTGGAGAAACAGCATCCGCACGTAATTTTTGCCGGCATGCGCACAGGGGAAGATCTCGCTGCGCATTTCGCATCGGGCGACATTTTCCTCTACCCCAGCCTGACCGAGACCTATGGCAATGTGACGGTGGAAGCGATGGCCAGCGGCCTGGCGACCATCGCCTACGATTATGCGGCCGCAAGACAACACATCCGCCATGACGTAAACGGATTGCTGGCGCCGTTCGACGACACGGCCGCGTTTATCGCCCAGGCCGGGGCGCTGGTAGCGGATGCGGAGCGCATCCGGCGTCTGCGCATCGAGGCCAGGCGCACCGTCGAGCAACTGACCTGGGAACACATCCTGGGACAACTGGAAGAAGTACTGATCAACCTCGCGTACAAGCAGGAGGCCGAACATGTCCAGACCGAGCTTTCCCCTGCAACAGATTAACCGCTGGGATGTAGAACTGTGCGAGTTCTGCAACCGGCAGAGTCGCCATATTTCGGTGCGCAACCTGTTCCGCGTAGCCAGCCGCCTGGGCGACGGCGTGTTCTGGTATGCGCTGATGGTCGTGCTGCTGCTGCGCTACCAGGCCGCCGCGCTGCCGGCGGTGATCCACATGCTGGTGGTCGGTCTGGCCTGCACCGCCGTCTACAAGCTGGTCAAACACAAGACGCTGCGCCCGCGCCCGTTCAACGTCTATCCCGCCATCGTGTGCATGGGCAAAACCCTCGACCAGTTCAGCTTCCCCTCCGGCCACACCCTGCATGCCGTGGGCTTCAGCATCATCGCAGTGTTCTATTTCCCCGCGCTGATCTGGCTGCTGCTGCCGTTCAGTATCCTGGTCGCGCTGTCGCGCCCGATACTGGGCCTGCATTATCCGAGCGATGTACTGGCAGGTGCCCTGATCGGCACCCTGATCGCCACCTGTTCCCTGTACCTGATTTAATTCAACCGCTTCAAGTTTCCGCGCCGGCAAACAGGTCCTGCGGCAGCGGGATGCGATGCCGCAACTGCCAGTGCGGGACGCTGCCAATGCGTTCACGCATCGCCTGGTCGACCGGAGGCTCGGCATGCCACATCGGCGCCTCGCCGACAAGAATGCGGTTGATATGCTGCAAGCGTAAAGCCGTTTCGCTCAGGTAATAGTTGAAGCGACGCTGCACACCCTTGTCCAGGGCGCACGCCGTGCGATAGCACAATTGCGGGATGCCGCTGCCGCGCAGCCCGGCCTCTGCCTGCGCCAGGAACAGCAACGCGCGCTCCGCGACGCTTGCGCTGCAACCGAAATTCCGCGCCACATATTGTGCCAGCCGGTCGGAATTGTTCCGCATTAACTGATCCGGCCGCGTGAACAACTGCGCGCGCAAATGGAAATCCATGGCCCATTCCGCGGCCGCATGCGTCGCCAGCGGTATTTCCCCCCACATTTTTTCGTGTGCCGGAACGAAGTGGTTGTGCGCAATCACGTCGACCAGTAAATGACTGGCATAACCCAGTGCAATCGCATATTCCTCGTCGCTGCGCGCGTTATCCAGCAGCGCACGCGGATTTTCCCACTGGTGGGTGTCGTTCAGATTGTGCACGCCGAAATGTCGGCCGACCAGCGACAGGTCGGGCAGGCATGCCCCCGCCATCACCAGATGGGGAAATAACTTGATGATGCGCCGATAGCGCGGGTCGGTGAGTGGAACCGCCCACAGCAGCAGCTGGGCGAAATAGACGTGGGTGTAGAGTCCCCATGCATGTGCATCCGCACTGAACAGAAGCAGCGGGACCAGCCAGCGCCAATGTTTGGAGGAACCTCTGATCAGGTCTGTCATGGCCGCACACACGGTTTTGCGGGATGGGATGCAAGGAAGGCGACGACGCGAATGGTTATTCCCTTCGCTAGGAGCCTGACGCCGCAGACCGCCCGCAAAACCGCGTGCCCGA
>CAZMSI010000257.1:0-2764 GCA_964568895.1 uncultured Sideroxydans sp.
AGCGCCACCAGCGCCACCAGCAGCAGGAAATTGCCGTCCTGCGGCGCAAAGCGTATCGCCAGCCACACCGCCAGCCAGCCCTTGGCCGCATCGCCCAGCAGCGCCAGCACCGCCGCCGCCTTCTTTCCGGTGCGCAACACATTGGTTGCACCGGGATTATTCGAACCGTAGGTGCGCGGATCGGGCAGGCCGAACGCCTTGCTCATCAACACCGCAAAAGAAATCGAGCCCAACAGGTAGGCACTTACTACAAAAACCAGCGTCGTCGTCATGCGGAATATTTTAAAATACGGAACTGCGGATTTTACGCCAAACCAGAAGACACACAAATGGACATTATTTTTCTACGCGAACTCAGGATCGAAACCCTCATCGGCGTCTATGAATGGGAAAAGCGCGTACCGCAAGCCCTGCAAATCGACCTCGAGATCGCGCTGCCCAACAGCCGCGCCTGCCAGAGCGACGACATCGCCGACGCGCTGGATTACGCCGACATCGTGCGCCACCTGCAAGACGTACTCACCAGCCGCCACTTCAACCTGCTGGAAGCGCTGGCCGAACACATCGCACTGATTCTACTCAACGATTTCAAGGCACCTTGGGTCAAGGTCAGTGTCGCCAAGCTGAATGCGATACGCGGGAGCAGGATGGTGGGGATTAGTATTGAACGAGGGCAGATGAAGTAGCAATTAATGCCGTTCGTGCTGAGCGTAGCGCAGCGAAGTCGAAGCATGAACAACAAAACCAAAACCGTCGGGCACCTCCCGGCAACTATCCCCGCGGATGGTGATCGTGATGCAACTGCTTCAACCTCTCCCTCGCCACATGTGTATAAATCTGCGTCGTCGAAATATCCGAATGCCCCAATAGCATCTGCACCACGCGCAAATCCGCACCGTGGTTCAGCAGATGTGTCGCGAACGCATGGCGCAAGGTATGCGGCGACAGCGGCTTGTGCAGGCCGCCCTGTTGCGCGTGTTTCTTGATCAGATACCAGAACATCTGCCGCGTCATACCTTCACCGCGATGCGTGACGAACAGCGCATCGCATAGCTTGCCCGCCAGCAACACCGGACGCCCTTCCGCCAGATAGCGGCGTATCCAGTCCAGCGCCTCCTCGCCCAGCGGTACCAGCCGCTCCTTGCTGCCCTTGCCCATCACCCGCACCACGCCCATATCGAGGCTGACCTGTGCAACGTTGAGCGTGACCAGTTCGGACACGCGCAGGCCGGTGGCATAAAGCACTTCGAACATGGTGCGGTCGCGCAGACCGAGCGGGGTCTGCACGTCCGGCGCATCCAGCAACAGCTCAACGTCCTGTTCGGTAAGGCTCTTGGGCAGGCTGCGCGGCAGCTTGGGCGTGGCGATCTGCAGTGTGGGATCGACGGCGATTTTGTTCTGGCGCAGCAGGTAGCGAAACAGGCGCTTGAGGCTGGAAATTGCGCGCGAGGTGGAGGTGGCCTTGGCCTTCTCGGCGCTCACCAGATGCGCGAGGAAGCCCTGAATGTCTGCGTGCGTGGCATCGAGGATGGAAACTTGGCACTGCTGCTCCAGCCACGCCGCAAACTTGCGCAGATCGCGCCGGTAGCTTTCCAGCGTGTTGCGCGACAGGCCGTCCTCCAGCCACAGGCTGTCGCAGAATTCGTCTAGCAGGTCGGCATCACTCACCGCGCTCCCTCATGCGCCAGCAGCCAGCGCTTGATGTCCACCATGCGGCCATCCCGGTGTTTTGCGAATCCGCCGATGCCGGACTTGCCGACTACACGGTGGCAGGGAATAACCACAGGGATGGGATTGTTGCCGCAGGCCTGGCCGACCGCGAGCGAAGCGGAGCCAATCCGGGCAGCGAGATCGCCGTAGCTTTGTACCTGCCCGCTGGGGATGGCGCGCATCGCCCTCCACACCTTGTTCTGGTGCTCAGTGCCGCCGGTCTGCAACGGCAGATCGAAATGGAAATCGGGATTGGCGAAATAGGCGACCAACTGCTCGCACACCTCCTTTGCAAAAGCGCTTTGCGGCGGCAGTGGTACTGCACGCGCCGACAGGAAATCGATGCCGGTCAGCACGTCGTCCGTGCAGCGAATGCCGAGTACGCCGAACGGCACCTTGAGCTTTGCCTGGTAATCCATAGGCAAATGATAGCGCAATAAAAAACGGGAGGCACCGCCTCCCGTTTTTACGAAACATACAGCCGTTACGCTCAGGCCTTGGCCTTGCGTGCCGGCAGCTTTTCCTTGATACGTGCCGACTTGCCGGAACGCTCGCGCAGGTAGTACAGCTTGGCGCGGCGCACGTCGCCGCGGCGCTTCACTTCGATGCTGGCGATCGCGGGCGAGTAGGTCTGGAAGGTACGCTCCACGCCTTCGCCGGCGGAAATCTTGCGCACGATGAAGCTGGAGTTCAGCCCCCTGTTGCGCTTGGCAATCACCACGCCTTCGTAGGCCTGTACACGCTTGCGCGTGCCTTCAACCACGTTCACGCCGACCACCACGGTGTCGCCGGGTCCGAAGTCGGGGATGGTCTTGGCCAGACGGGCCATTTCTTCCTGTTCAAGTTGTGCGATCAGATCCATTTTCTGTTTCCTCTTGTTGTGCGGAAGCTTGTTCCTGCTGGTACTCCGCCAGTAGCCGAGCTTCCTGTTTAGTCAACTGGCGTTGTGCCAGCAAATCCGGACGTCTTTCCCAGGTGCGTCCCAGCGCCTGTTTCAACCGCCACTTCTCTATCTCGGCGTGGTGCCCGGACATCAATACTTCCGGTATCGCCT
>CAZMSI010000258.1:0-2758 GCA_964568895.1 uncultured Sideroxydans sp.
ACTCGAATTTCGACAACTCATGCCAGTACGGCGTGTGCTTGATGTCGAATGCACCGCCCTGGTCCACCTTGCTCCAGAACTCGCGCACCTTGGCGCCATCGCGCCCGACCAGGTCGAACATGAAACGCTCGAAGTTACTGGCCTTGCTGATATCCATCGACGGGCTGCTGGTCTCGTAGGTGTGCCTGGTGTCGCGCGGACGATAGACACCGGTGCGGAAGAATTCGTCGAGCACGTCGTTCTCGTTGGTGGCGAGAATCAGCTGGCCGATCGGCAGGCCCATCATGCGCGCGATGTGCCCGGCGCAGATGTTGCCGAAATTGCCCGACGGCACCGCGAATGCCACCTGCTCGTCATTTGACTCGGTCGCGGCAAAGTAACCCTTGAAGTAATACACGATCTGCGCCGATACGCGCGCCCAGTTGATCGAATTGACCGTGCCGATCTTGTACTGCGCCTTGAATGCATGGTCGTTGGAGATCGCTTTCACCATGTCCTGCGCATCGTCGAACATGCCGTTGATGGCGATATTGAAAATGTTCGGGTCCTGCAGCGAATACATCTGCGCGCGCTGGAAGTTCGACATCTTGCCGTGCGGCGACAGCATGAATACGCGGATGCCCAACTTGCCGCGCATCGCGTATTCGGCGGCGGAGCCGGTGTCGCCGGAAGTCGCGCCCAGGATGTTCAGTTGTTCGTTCTCTCTGGCCAGCACGTATTCGAACAAGTTGCCGAGCAACTGCATCGCCATGTCCTTGAACGCCAGCGTCGGGCCGTTGGACAGTTCGAGGATGTGCACGCCGGGCGACAGCGTGCGCAGCGGCGTGATCTGGCTGAAGTCGGAATCGGTGCGACCGTTGCCGTACACCTCGGGCGTATAGGTCAGGCGGATCAGCGCGCACAGTTCTTCCTGCGGGATGTCGGTGATGAATTTCGACAGCACCCGGAAGGCAAGGTCGGGATAGGGCAGCGTACGCCATTCATCCAGCTCCTCGCGCGTTACCTGCGGATATTCCTCCGGCAGGTACAGCCCGCCGTCCGGGGCCAGCCCGCCCAGCAGGATTTCGGAGAAAGTCTTCGCGGGCGCATTGCCGCGCGTGGATATATATTTCATTTATTACTCACTTCAAATATCTTCGACCAGAAACAATTGCGTTTCTGCCGCAAACGAGCGCGCCTTGTGCGCGCTTGCCGTTCCGGATGGAATGAATATCACCGCACCTTCCGCGTAACTCACAACGTTTCCACGGAAGTCGATTTCAAGTCCACCCTTCAGCACAATTCCGACGTGCCCCTTTTCGCACCAATCCGGCTCAGTAAATTCGGGAGTCAATTCCAGCAGGCGAATCTGCTTGCCACCATCGCAATGGACCTTGAAACGCGCACCTCGAATCCCGTTTTGCCACTCCAGCTCATCGAACAGAACCCGATACTGTTCCATCCTAATTACCCAAACTCTCCAGACGCAACTTCGTCACCTGCCCCGCCACCACCGGCAAGCCTTCAATCTTGGCAATGGCTGCATTGATGCGCTTCTCGCGCGTCTGATGGGTCAGCATCACCAGGTCGGTCTGGGTTTCATCCTTCGCCGGTTCCTTCTGGATCATCGCGTCGATGGAAATCTGCTCGTCGGCCAGGATGCGCGTGATGTCGGCCAGTGCGCCCTGCTTGTCGACCACGCGCAGACGCAGGTAGTAGCAGGTCTGCACTTCCGCCATCGGCAGCACGTCCAGGTCGACCAGCTGGTTGGGCTGGAAAGCGAGATGCGGCACGCGGTTTTCCGGGTCGGCGGTATGCATGCGGGTGACGTCGACCAGGTCGGCGATAATCGAACTGGCGGTCGGCTCCGCACCCGCACCCTTGCCGTAATACAGGGTGGGGCCGACAGCGTCGCCCTGCACCACGACTGCGTTCATCGCGCCTTCGACGTTGGCGAGCAGGCGTTTGGCCGGAATCAGCGCCGGATGCACGCGCAGCTCCACCCCTCCGTCAGTGCGCTTGGTGATACCCAGCAGCTTGATGCGGTAGCCGAACTGCTCGGCATACTGGATGTCGATCGCATCAAGTTTGGAAATGCCTTCGATGTGTGCCTTGCTGAACTGCATCGGAATGCCGAAGGCCAGCGAAGCCAGGATGGTGATCTTGTGCGCGGCATCCACGCCTTCGATGTCGAAGGTCGGGTCGGCCTCGGCATAACCCAGCGCCTGCGCCTGCTTCAGCGCAGTCTCGAAGTCCAGCCCCTTGTCGCGCATTTCGGACAGAATGAAGTTGGTGGTGCCATTGATGATGCCGGCGATCCACTCGATACGATTGGCAGCCAGACCTTCGCGCACCGCCTTGACGATGGGGATGCCGCCGGCCACTGCCGCTTCAAACGCCACCATCACGCGCATCTTTTGCGCCGCCAGGAAAATCTCGTTGCCGTGCATCGCCAGCAGCGCCTTGTTGGCGGTTACCACATGCTTGCCTTTGGCGATCGCCTTCAACACCAGATCCTTGGCCACGCCAGTGCCGCCGATCAGTTCGACCACGATATCGATGTCCGGATCGTTCACCACCGAGAGTGCGTCATCGGTGATGCGGCACTGGCCACCGGTGACTTCTTTTGCGCGCTCGACGTTCTTGTCCGCCACCACGGTGATGCGGATGTCGCGCCCGGCACGGCGCATGATCTCCTCTGCATTGCGCTTCAGCACGGTAAAGGTGCCGCCGCCGACAGTGCCGATACCGAGCAAGCCTACGTTGATTGGTTTCATAA
>CAZMSI010000259.1:0-2745 GCA_964568895.1 uncultured Sideroxydans sp.
TTGCGCCCGATGCGGTCGCCGAAATGGCCGAACAGCAGCGAGCCGAACGGCCGCGCGAGGAAGGCGAGGCCGAAGGTGAGGAATGCGTTCAGTGTCTGTACTGCCGGGTCTTCGTGCGGGAAGAACAGCGGGCCGATCACCATCGCCACCGCGAGACCGTAGATATAGAAATCGTAGAACTCGATGGCGGTGCCGATGAAAGAGGCGAAGGCAATGCGCGAAGTGGGAATGGCCTTCTGCATGCTATTTGCCGCGCATGAACATCGCATCCAGTTCTGCGATGCTGATCTGGAACCAGGTCGGGCGGCCGTGGTTGCACTGGCCGGAGCGCTCGGTGCGCTCCATCTCGCGCAGGATGTTGTTCATCTCGGTCACGGTCAGTTGCTGGTTGGCGCGCACTGCGGAATGGCAGGCGAGGGTGGACAGCAGTTCGTTGCGGCGCTCGGTCAATGCACGTGTGGCGCCATATTCGCGCAGCTCGTGCAGCACGTCGCGTGCGGCGGCCTCGGCGTGGGACTGCTTGAGCATGGCCGGCATCGCACGCACCGCCAGTGTGGTGGGCGAGAGCGGGGCGAGGTCGAAACCGAGTTGCAGCAGCGCCTCATGTTGTTCTTCGGCGGTAGCGACGTCCAGTGCCTCGGCGGCGAAACTCACGGGAATCAGCAACTGCTGGGTAGGCAGTTGCTGTTCGTCGAGCGCAGTCTTGAGCCGCTCGTACACGATGCGCTCGTGCGCGGCGTGCATGTCGACCACGATCAGCCCCTGTTCGTTCTGGGCCAGGATGTAGATACCGGAAAGTTGCGCCAGCGCGAAGCCAAGTGGCGGTATGCCTGTCCCGGCTTCCTGCACTTCTGCCTGAACTACAGCCTCTGAATCCTGAGTCCTGAATCCTGAGTCCTGCTTCCCAAACAGCGCATCGTACAGCGCCATCGGCTGCGCTGCGGTGTGCAACGGGATATTGTGCTGTTGCTGTGCGGATGGCGGCGCAAACTGTGCTGCCGGCGCAAGCTCCGCTTCGGCGGACAGCGGCGCGCTCAATGCCTGCTGCAGCGTATGGAACACGAATTGGTGAATACCCTGGCTTTCGCGGAAGCGCACTTCGCTCTTGGCCGGGTGCACGTTGACGTCTACCCCTTCCGGCGGCATGTCGAGGAACAGCACGAATGCGGGATGGCGCTGGCCGTGCAGGATGTCCTGGTAGGCCTGGCGGATAGCATGCGCGATCACCTTGTCGCGCACGAAGCGGCCGTTCACGAAAAAATACTGCGCATCGCGGCTGGCGCGCGAGTAGGCGGGTTGCGAGGCCAGGCCGTACAGGTGCAGGTTGGCCGCTTGCCGCTCAACGGTTACCGCGCTTTGCGCGAACTCGTCGCCGAGGATGGCGACGATGCGCTGCGCCAGCGATTGCACGGGCAGTTGCCATACCATGCGGGCATTGTGCTGCAGCGTGAAGGTGACGTCGGGGCGCGACAGCGCGATGCGCTTGAATGTTTCTTCGCACCAGGCGAACTCGGTGTTTTCGGTCTTGAGGAATTTGCGCCGCGCAGGCGTGTTGAAATACAGCTCGCGCATCTCGACGCTGGTGCCGTGCGCATGGGGGGCTGGGGCGGCTTCGCTTTGCGTGCCGTCCGCGGTCTGGATCTGCCAGCCATGGGTGTTGCTGCCGTTGCGGCTGGTCAGCGTGACCTGCGCCACCGCCGCCATGCTGGCCAGCGCCTCGCCGCGGAAGCCCATGCTGGCGACGCGCTGCAGGTCATCCAGCGAGGCGATCTTGCTGGTGGCGTGGCGCATCAGCGCGAACGGCAGTTCGTCCGGCGCGATACCGCTGCCGTTATCGCGCACCCTCAGTAATTTAACGCCGCCGCCTTCAAGTTGTACTGCGATTTCGGTAGCACCCGCATCCAGGCTGTTTTCCAGCAATTCCTTGAGTGCGGAGGCGGGACGTTCGATTACCTCGCCGGCGGCGATCTGGCTGATCAGCAGGTCGGGTAAAAGCTGGATGGCGGTCATGGAGGCGGGCATTAAAAACTCTGAAATGGATTTCCGGGATTATAACGGACAGGTGGTGCAGGGTAAGGTGCGGCCTTTTCCCGTTTTACCGGCGTGGATTTTTTCTTGCCCAATCAGGCTGCAATGACCTATTTTTTGCGTTTTGGAGTCAGTTGGGACGGTGCGGAACGGCAAATTTGACGTATAATCGCGCTCAGGAATTACCACGCCCGGCTTCGCCGGGCGTTTTTTCAAAGTTGTGGAGGATATTCATGCGCATAGGCATTCCTGCGGAAACACTTGCAGGCGAGAAGCGCGTTGCGACGACGCCGGAAATTGTAGAGAAGCTGATCAAGCTGGGTTTTCAGGTTGCAGTTGAGTCCGGTGCCGGAGATGCGGCAAATTTCAGTGACGAAGTCTATCGTGCGGCCGGTGCCGAGATCATCGAGGGTGCTCCCCAGTTGTGGGCGGCATCCGACATCGTGTTCAAGGTGGCCGTCCCGACGAGTGATGAGGTTGGCTTGATGCGCGAAGGTGGCGCCCTGATCGGTTTCGTCTGGCCTGCGCAAAATCCCGAATTGATGGACCAGCTCGCCGCCAAAAAGGCGACCGTGCTGGCCATGGACTGTTTGCCGCGCCAGCTTTCTCGTGCGCAGAAGATGGATGCGCTGACCTCGCAGGCCGGCGTCGCCGGCTATCGTGCCGTGATCGAGGCTGCCAACGCGTTCGGCCGCTTCTTCAACGGCCAGATCACGG
>CAZMSI010000260.1:0-2702 GCA_964568895.1 uncultured Sideroxydans sp.
AGATGCGGCGCTTGGCCGGGTTGGTCACGCGCTGCTTGACCTGTTCGCGGAAGCGCTCGGCAAAACCGGCCAGGCGGCTGTAATTCTGCGGGATCATGGTTTCCAGCTTGCCGCGCAGCATGCGCGTCAGCACCGGCGAGGCGCCGCCGCTGGAGAACGCGATCATCAGCGGCGAACGGTCGAGGATGGCCGGCATGATGAAGCTGCACAATTCCGGATCGTCCACCACGTTGACCGGGATGTTGCGTTCCTGCGCCAGCTCGGAGACCTGTTTGTTTACTGCGCGATCATCGGTGGCGGCGATGACCAGCGCCACGCCATCCAGGTGTTGCGGTTCGAAGCGCGCGGCGATGGCCTCGATGTTATCGCGCTGCGTCAGTTCCTCTTCGATCTGCGGTGCGACCACGCGTACCCTGGCGCCGGCATCCAGCAATACGCCGGCTTTGCGCACGGCGACCGCACCGCCGCCGACGACCAGGCACAGCTTACCCTTTATGTTCTGGAAGACTGGCAGGAAATCCATCAGCCCTGCACCTTCTGCAGGTAGGCGATGTCACGCGTTTTCCACAGCTGCGCTGCCAGTGCTTCGGCGTCGGCGATGTTGCCGGCGCGGCCCAGCGTGCGCAGTGCGATGGCGGCGGTGCCGGTCACGGCGGCTTGGCCGTATTCGTCTTCAATCTCGCCGCGCCACAGTTGCGCCAGGCGCGTTACGTCCATGGAGTCATCTTTCATATGGCGGCTGTCGAATAGCGCGGGCCATTCTTCTTCCAGCACCTCGCCGGCGCGCAGCATTTTCACGTTGCAGGTGCCGTCCGGGTTGCGCTCGGCTTCTCCGCCTTCACCCTTGAACACCGCCATGTTCTGTTCGCCGAGCAATGCCCCGGCCTGGTGGTGGGTGTCATCGTAGCCCGGATGGAAGATGCCCATGATCGAGGCGGAAGCGTGGAACGGATTCAACATGCGGATGATGGTGTGCACCGGCGAGCGCAGGCCGAGCACCGCCTTTAAATCAAGTATGCGCTCCAGTTCGGCGCTGAATACGTTGAGCGGCACGTAGGCGAAATTTTTGTTCCTGATGTTGTCTGCGGCATCTGCGACCGAAGTGGAAGGGTGAATGCCGAGCACTTCAAGCACCTGCGGAATGTAGATGCGGCCTTCAACGCCGTGGCCGATGCCGTGCATCAGTACCGGCATGTCATGGCTGGACAGCAGCAATGCCGATAGCAGATACCAGGGCAGCTGGCGGCGCTTGCCGGCGTAGGTCGGCCAGTCGAAATCGACTTTAGGCAGATCGTCCGGCAGGGCAAGCGAGGCACGGGCCGCCTGCACGAAACCGGCGACCTCGGCCCCGGTTTCTTCCTTGACGCGCATCAGCATCAGGAAGGCGCCGAGTTGCTCCGGCTCGACCTGTCCGGCCAGGATCATGCTCATTGCCTGTTCCGCTTCCTGCTGGGTCAGGTCGCGCGAACCTTTCTTGCCCTTGCCGAGCATCTGTATGAAGGGTGCAAAAGGGTGTTCCATGTTGTTCATTCCTCGTTGTATCCGGTCGTTGCCGCAAGACAGTCATTATAAGCGGCCGGCTAGCGCGTAGCTTGCAGCGGCAGTGTGTTTTCTCCATGTATCACGCTGCGCACGAACGCGACGAAGCGCGAAGCCCAATAGCAACTGCCAATGGTGCGCAGATGGGTATAGGAAGCGAGCAGGTTGTGCAGGATCAGGCCGTCGTTGCTGCCGTCGATACCGTGGCCACGCTGTACGCGGTAGGCGAATTTCGAATCGGGCGGCAGGTTGTCCAGGCTGGAATAATGGAATTCGTGGGCGCGGATCTGCTTGGCCGGCAGGGTGGGGCGCGGCCACGGATGGCCGGTGTTTTCTTCCAGGTGCACGTAGCCGCGGCCGACAGGTTTGGGGTGCATGGTTACGTCGCCGGGAATGGCGCCGACCATGTCGTAGCGTTTGCCTTCGTGGGTCAGTGAGCGCGACAGATACATCAGGCCGCCGCATTCGGCGTAGGCCGGCATGCCGGATTCGATGGCGGTTCTGATTTCGCTGCGCAGCGTGGCATTGGCCTGCAGCTCCGCGGCACACATTTCCGGGAAACCGCCGCCGATGTACAGCGCATCGACCTTGGGCAGGTGCGCATCGTGCAATGCATCGAACGGCACCAGCTCGGCGCCCGCCGCCTGCAGCGCATCGAGGTCGTCGGCATAGTAGAAGCCGAAGGCGCGGTCGCGTGCGATACCGATGCGGATGCTGTCACCCAGCGGCAGCGGCGTGATGTCGGGTGCGGCGGCTGCCGGCAATGGCGGCTTGTCCACCAGCTGCAGCAGGCGGTCGAGGTCGACACGCTCGTTGATCACCTGGCCGATACTGCGGATGTAATCTGCGGATTCCGTGGATTCGTTGCTCGGCATCAGGCCGAGATGGCGTTCGACGATCTGCAGGCGCTCATCAAAGTGCACCGCACCGATCACCGGCACGTCGGTGTAGTGTTCGATCACCGCGCGCAGCTTCGATTCGTGACGGCTACCGCCGAGGTTGTTGAGGATCACGCCGGCGATGTTGATGTCGCGGTCGAATGCCTGGTAGCCGAGGATCAACGGCGCAATGCCGCGCGTCATGCCGCGCGCATCGATTACCAGCACTACCGGCAGGTCGAGCAACTTGGCCAGCGCGGCGTTGCTGTTGCTGCCGTCCAGTGC
>CAZMSI010000261.1:0-2694 GCA_964568895.1 uncultured Sideroxydans sp.
TGTGGGCGACCTACCTGAACGCAGTGACAACACGCGCCAACAGCGCTTGTTGCGGTGGAGACTCATATCGGCTTCATCGATGTGATGTCGTAACCAAAGCAGGTCATCCCTTCGGCTATACTCAGGACAGGCGTCAGATGCCTGAAAATAAAAAGCCCCTGAACCTTGCGGCGCAGGGGCTATCAGACTTAACAATAAATTAGAAAGTCTGTCCCGCTTTTCTTTCAGCGCGTACACGACGATCCTCCAGCAGGATCATTGCGGCTGCGATTAAAGGCAGGGATATAAGTACTATGTCTGCTCCTATGGGCATTGAAAATCTCCTCTCAGGTTTTGAATTAAAGCGAGCTTTGACTTGCGATAATTTTTCTTTGCAAGCGATGCGAACTCTACCATGAATTACCGCACTAAAACAGTATATTATAACCATAAAACATTGATGGGTATATGGATAATGGGGATGCTAACTTGCTCATGAATCATGTGAGCAGAGTTGGTGATGGCAAAAAAACGAGAGCGAATTGACTCTTCGCACACCAGAAATATGACAATTGCTCGTTAGGTGTGCTTGAATGGACTGCGTTCATTCAACTCATCAATGTATTCCGAAACAGCCGCGGTCTCACGCTGTAGATAACTTTCTACTGCAAGCGCAAATTGCGGGTGTGCCAGCCAGTGGGCAGAGCGGGTGGGTACTGGCAAGAATCCGCGTGCCAGCTTGTGTTCGCCTTGAGCTCCGCCTTCGAATGTTTTGATATTGTGAGAGATGCAAAACTCGATGGCCTGGTAGTAGCAAGTCTCGAAATGCAGGCCGGAGTGGAATTCGAAAGTACCCCATGAACGCCCATACAGTACATCCCCGGTAATGATGTTCAGCGCACTTGCGATGGGTTTGTTCTCGCGTTTTGCGATCACCAGAAGTGTATGTTGCGGCATGGCAGCACCGATGCGCTGAAAGAAATCTTCATTCAGTGCCGGTGGCGAATGGTGCAATTGCCGGGTGTGCTTATAGCATGAGGCAAAGAACGCCCAGTCGGCGGCAGAGGCCTGGTCACCGGTCAGGCATTGCAGCTCGATGCCGGCTTCCTTCACCTTGCGTCGTTCCTGCCGGATGCGTTTGCGTTTGTCGCGACTCAGTGCGGAAAGAAAATCCTCAAAATCGCGATATCCGGGATTCTGCCAATGAAACTGTACGTCCTGGCGTAACATCATTCCCTGTGCCTGAGCTTCGGTTCTATCCGCGTCATCCAGAAACAGGCAGTGCAGGGATGAAACACCAGACTCCCTGGCAAATTCCAGGGCGGTTTCAAGCAACAGGCTCCGGATTTCTGGAGTAGTGGCCAGCAGCCGGGAGCCCGTTACCGGGGTAAACGGCACCGCGCAGACAAGCTTGGGGTAATAACTGAGCCCGTGCTGGTGATAGGCATTCGCCCAGGCAAAATCAAAAACATGTTCGCCGTAGGAATTCATTTTCAGGTACAGCGGTATGGCTCCAACCAGGTGTTCGTCCTGCCACAGTGTGATAAATTGTGCCTGCCAGCCGAACGGGGCCGTAGCGCAGCCGCTTTCCTGCAAGGCTTGCAGATAGGCGTGCGAAAGGAACGGGTCGCTCCCGGTGAGCGCATTCCACTTTGCCGGGGGAAGGTCGGCAGGATCCTCGATAATTCTCAGAGTGGGCGTGTTCATGTGTTCCTTTCCTGTGCCGGCATATTCTATCCGCTCTCAGTTAATGAGTCGCCAACAGTCCGGAGTTACTTGATGAAACCTTTTTCCGAATCCTGCGAGAAGAACAAGGAACCCATACTTGCCGTGCTGAAGGAAATTTTCGCCGAGCGCAGGCATGTGCTGGAAATCGCCAGTGGTACCGGACAGCATGCCGTGCATTTTGGCCGCGCATTGCCGCACCTGACCTGGCAACCCAGTGAATTGCCGCAGAATCTTGCCGGTGTCCAAACCTGGCTGGACGAAGCCAGGCTCCCTAACGTGTTGCCGCCGCTGGCGATTGACGTAAACGACGCGAGCTGGCCGGTTGACCCGGTCGATGCCATCTTCAATGCCAACACCGTGCATATCATTTCGTGGCCGGAAGTGGAGCGTTTGTTTGCGCAGATTGCCGAAGTCATCGACCCGGGCGGCTGCGTATGTTTTTATGGGCCCTACAATTACGATGGTAAATTTACTTCCGAAAGCAACGAGCGTTTCGATGCCTGGCTCAAGTCACGCGATTCGAACAGCGGGGTGCGGGATTTTGAGGCGGTAAACAGCCTGGCATCAGCCTATGGCATGCATCTCCAGCATGATATTGAAATGCCTTCAAATAATAGGATTCTGGTGTGGGTTGCCGGGATGTCTGTTGCTGGGATATGAAAAAGGGCACCTGTTCGTGTGCCCTTTTTCATACATCTATGCGATTGCTGGAATCAGGAAATCTTCAGGTAATACCTGTTATCTCCGCGCAGTACGTCGAAGGCTTCCTGCTGCGACAAAAACCTGCCGCTCTTGACATCATAATAAGCGTGCTCCTTGGTTTGTTTGTGTTCCATGCGTATCACAGGATTTTCGGTCGGAATTTCAACCAGATTGTCATTGCATAGCGGAATCCAGTCCTGTTCAATTTCTGTCAGGGTTTTCATAATACTTGTCTCCTACGGAATTCAATTCAGGATTAAACAAACTGCCTAGTGGGAAGGAAAT
>CAZMSI010000262.1:0-2670 GCA_964568895.1 uncultured Sideroxydans sp.
CCGAATCAGGACATAGGTAACAGAATCTTCTCAAGACATAGGTAACACAAATTCTAAGGACATGGTTAACACTTTGTCGTGAGAGGAGGTGGCGCCGGTGCCTTGGGAAGGCGTGTGCGATTTCACGACGACTAGCTGCTCAACTACTACTCCATCGCGGAGCTATCGCAGCGGCAAGACATTTCCTGTTAGAGAGCAGACAGGTGGATCATCCGATTCAGGTAGAACGGTGAGAGCGGCTTTGACGAGCAGTCGCGCCGGTCGAAGAGCTGCCTTTGGAAGGTCTAGGCGGCGATGGCGGCTGAGTCAGGTCAGGTAGGCGAAGCCCACGCGAAAGAGGAGCCGCAGAAGCTGCTTGCCCCAATGGACTGACAGAACCCAGGGATGCAGACTCGCCGGGTGCCAACGGGAGCTTGTGCTTCAAAAGACCACAGTCAGAAACCAGTTGGCGATCAAGATTGAGGAGAAGGTCAGGATGCCGCCTAGAATGAGGATTGCCAGCCGTGTCATAGATCGTGCCACTACGACCGGTGATCCCAATAGGTGACTGGACTGGGCTCCCAATCCGGCAAATACGACACTAACCGTCGTCACTACTCCCGCTCCCCCAAGCACGACTGCAACCACAAAGCGGGCCAGTCCCTCCCAGATGAGAAACGCCTGCTGGGCGGTTTGAGGTGACCTCTCAGGAGCCAAGTACCCTTGGAGTGCGGGCACAAGAACTCCTGCCGAGCCCGCCACCGCGAGCATGATCACGCTTGCGATGCCCTGCTGAAGTGCGTGGGCGTACCCGAGGCTGTCGCCTGTAGCCGTCGAAATCTGAGCCTGGGCGAGGTTCACAACAAGGGAAACGAAGAAGTACAACGCGATCAGCGCTGAGGTGATCGATACGAGTTCACCGACCGTGGCGCTCAACGACTGGATGGTGCACCCCTCATCGAACTACCGCTCCTCGTCAACACCGGTAGCTGCTCGAGCTCTGGACTCGGCAACCGCGCTGAATCCGCTGACGCCGATCAAAGGGAAACCCCCAAAAACGGTGCTCGCAGTCCCGTTCACGCGCACGAGGACTTCGGCGCCCTCTACTTCCACTGCCAGAAGCGTAAGGGTCATCCACGGTTCATCGAGATGAGCGCTCAGCTCCTGAAACGAATCGACCGCGCGCTGGCGTGCCCAATTCTCATTGATGACGAAGTTGCCTTGACCAGCCTGTTTTGCGTCAAGCGCACCTGCCGCAGCGAGCGCTGTCGAATCCGCCGCGATTCGGACCTGATTGCGCATGATCTGGTATCTGCCCAGGTCGAGGACTATGAACAGAGATAGGATGAACACAGGAATCAAGACTACGAAGCCAGGCAGAGCTTGTCCACGTTCCGAGGGGCGGTCTAAAGGCAAAGAGTTCACTAAGGTCCGTAAGGGGTTTGCCATCCGCTCGGCCCAGCTGAAATGAAGGGGGAATACATGAAGAAGGCCGTCCCGCTCGGATCGTCCTCGGGCCCATTTGCCTGGAAAGCGGACCAGAAATCGGACCACGCAAGCCCCGAAACATAGACGGTCATGCCGCTGCCGCCTTCTCGTGACCAGCCATGCTGGCCATGAGTGAATATCTCCACCACGCTTGAATCCCACATCCGCTTCATGCCCTCGTCGGCGAACAGTGTCGCCTGCTGCGCATACGTGTTGCCGGCATAGCCGATCCGGGATCGGGCGTTGAACACCATCCCGCTGTAGGCAGCATTCTGCGTGGCCAGTTTCTGGTAGTTCCAGTAGCCGGCGAAGGCGATCAAGAGGACAAACAGGCCCATGAGTGGGAGCACCAATACAAACTCGAGGGTCGCCTGGCCCCGCTGTCCCTCTCGTTGCATCGGCAAGAAGAGCAGCTGTTTCAGTGCTCTCATCGTGTTTGCCTAGGGCGCGCCATTGAATTCCCAATGAGGCGTGTACGTAGTGCCTCGCACGGGGGCATCAAGCGCCAGCCCGAACGGAGCCCAGGGGATGTGCGTTGCCCCACGGACGGTGAAGCGTTCCCCACGGACGCCCGATCCAGTCAGCCAGGCGTATCCAAAATTGGCTACTTCGGATGTGAAGCCGGCGCTGGGCGCTGCCAGCTGGCCGGTGCTGCGGACGATGCCAACTCCTTCGCCGGGCACCGCAGATTGCAGCGACGCTCCCTCCAGAGACAACGAGGCTGAAAGGTGATGCACGTTCCAGCCTGCAGCAAAGGCCAGGCCCAGGAAAAAGACGCCCAACAGTACAGGCAGAATGATGGTGACCTCCAATACCGCCTGGCCGCGTTCCCTTGTCCTCGCGCAAGCCCGGGCCATGTTAATTTCCTGTCCCGCCATCCGTGTCTGGGGGCTTGCAGACAAGGATTGGCTACCAGGTGATCTCGGCAGCGCGCTGCTTGACGTAGGCGCCCACGATCGCGATGACTGCAATGGCGACGAGAACGATCAAGGCGGCGATGGCCGTCCATTCGAGCGTGTCCTGACCGGACTGATCCGCCAGGATGCCCTGTTTAAGTAAGTTCTTCATACGTGCCCTCCTCAACAGACAAAGAGTTCTTCCCCAAGTAGGGTTTCAAGCATGAATGTAGCACCGGGGGATGCGAGCGGTCGTTACGTCTGCGTTATATCCAGCTCTTTGCTTGAAAGCCTGTTAGCTCAGGCT
>CAZMSI010000263.1:0-1500 GCA_964568895.1 uncultured Sideroxydans sp.
TCAGATGATGAGTTTAACATTCTCTACCTATAATTAATCCCAACTCCAATACAAATACCGGATTGACCGGCTATCCCCGTGTCTATCATATCCAACCGTATATTAACAAGTTTTTCCAACTGGGGTGAGAAAGCCTGCGCACGAATATTGGGCATTAGAACCCCTATAGAGGTAAGGATGCCTGTCCTACTTTCCAAGCGGGAGGCTGGCAATTTATCCCGCTTAAAGGAGGGGCAGAACTTAATAACTCTGGATAAGAGATGATTGGCATCCGTTGAAACGATAAGATGCAGGATTTGTCATTTTCTCCAAACAACCGGCGGACAAGAGTGGGAGAATCGCCGAAAAATTATGTTAAAGCTCAAAGAACAAGTCTACTCTTAATAGGAGGGTTTCAAATCTCATATATGTAATTAGGTTTTATCCATTGTCTCGCTGAAAAATAAGCATCCAAATCCTAAACATTACAGGAATTCGAGATTCAAAACTTTCTGTTTATTGTGGCGGGATTGTGGATAAAACCGACATGTACGAAGCCGCGAAGCGGTAACGGATGGGCATCGACTCTCTATGGGTATTGTAATGCATGCAGTAAACCTGAATAAATTGGCAAAAGGTCTTTTTAAAGTCTATCAAGAAGCGATTGAAGGCAATAATCATTGCAACTCATCCACTTTGACCACCAATTCGTGGGGAATTAGCCGTCATAAAAGAGTGTTTTTCCGATGTAACGGCGCAGATCTGCCGTTGTTCTTCAGCAGACACAATTTAAGCTCGGTTATCCAGCACGTACGTTAAGACAGGTCGGCCCTCGGGCGGGGCTGAATATCTCCCGAATCAAACGCATTTTTCCCTTATTGCAGCAGGGGCAGTTGGTGATGTCGATGCCTGCAAGCTGCAACATCATGTCTTTGATGCTGGTGAAGCCTTCCTGGGTCGAAGGGGAACACTCCAGAAAGGCTCTAATGGCGACTAAATTTGCTTTCCGGTTTCGATTGGCTAAAAAGCCATAGTGACGGATTCTGACAAAACCCCTGGGCAGGCTGTGAAGCAAAAACCTCCGGATAAACTCTACCCCACTAAGGGTGACCTGATCGGTACGGTTTTCCTTTCGGTTTTTGGCTGTGAAGATGACCTGATCGTCTTTCATCGCCTTGATCCGGCTGTTTGCAATCGCCACCCGATGTGTATAACGGGCCAGATATTCCAGGACATGTTCCGGACGTTTGACGGGATCCCGTACGCTGACCACCCAGTTTTTGATGAAAAGCGTGTTTTTCAGTGTCCGGTACCCATTATCGTCGCATTTTATCTTTCCCATGAGGCAGGCCCGGTCCATGAGTTTCATAAACTTTCCCCGAAACACCAGAGAGAGCGCTCGATGATTAAACAGATAGCCGCTGCATGGGATCCATTTGTTTCCACCATCTGCCAAAACGCCACCGGCAACCAGGCAGTGAAGGTGAAAGTGGGCATTGAGCTTTTGGTCCCAGGTATGTA
>CAZMSI010000263.1:1600-2662 GCA_964568895.1 uncultured Sideroxydans sp.
GAGTGATAGACGATTCGTAGCACACCGCATGCATCGCATTGTTCCAGGCGGCCGCCCAGTTTGGCGGTGCGGCAGTTTAAAAGATCCGTGACGATTTTTTTATGTTCCGGCCACAGCGAATATCGCTGACGATAGTTTGTAATATGTTGCTGCAGAATATGAGAAACCTCCAAGGGTTGAGTTTCAGGTAATCTGATCGGAGCCATCGCTGCTGTCCTCCTTTTTTGCATGTCTTATGTCAATCAGATCCAGGGGGCTGGGTATCTTTGACAAGGTTGTGCTGCTCACATGCAAATAGATCATGGTGGTGCTTAGCAGCGAATGGCCCATTAACACCTGTATTTTCCGAATATCGAATCCGGCTTCCAACAAATGGGTAGCAAAGCTGTGCCTCAGGGTATGAACGCCTACCCCCTGTTTAACGCCGGCCTTATTGCGGGCATCTTCATAGGTGCTGCGGATGGTTTCATAGCATAATGGCCTGTTTTCTTTTTTCCTGTACTGTGAGGGAAACAGGTAGTTTTTGGGCTTGCATGTTTTGTAATAGGTGCGCAGCTCATTCAAGAGCCTGGCGGAGAGCATCGTATAGCGGTCTTTGTGTCCTTTGCCGTCTACGATCTTGATGAGCATTCTTTTGCTGTCGATATGCTCGGGTTTTAGGACGGCCACTTCGCTGGCTCGTAATCCCGCCGCATAGGTTGTCATCAGGATCATCCGGTGCTTCAGATTGTCCGGCGCACAGATGATTTTCCAGATATCTTCCATGGTCAGGACGGTGGGAAGTCTGCGTGACCTCTTGGAAATGCTGTAACTAAAAGAGAAATCCTTTTCCACCACGTGTTTGTAGAAAAAGCGAAGTCCGTTCAACGCAGAGCCGCAGCTGTTGGGGGCAAGGTCCTTGTCGTTTTTAAGGTACAGCATGTAATCATCGACCATCTCTTGGGTGGCCTCGTCCGGGGATTGCCGATAATGTCTGGCAAGTCCGGTGACGGCGGCAAGATAGGCGCGCTGGGTGTTTTTGGAAAGATTCTTGAGTTCCATGGCCCTGATCATTTTTTGACG
>CAZMSI010000264.1:0-2650 GCA_964568895.1 uncultured Sideroxydans sp.
AGGTACTGGTATTTCCAGTACCGCGACCTCGATGGTGCTGTCCGCCAGGTCTATGTGGGCCCGGACAATACCGGGGTGCAGGAGCTGATCGCAAAAGCCGGCCGCCAGACCGCTCGCGGGGTCGTCCCGCTTGCCCGGGCGGCCGTGGCGCTGGGTTGCGCGCGGGTTATCCCGGCCCATTTCAGGATCATCCGCCGGCTTGCGGAATACGGTTTCTTCAATGCGGGTGGGGTGCTGGTCGGTACGCATGCGTTCCTTGCCATGGGAAATATGCTGGGCGTTTCCTGGACCGAAGGCGCGAGGACGCAGGATGTCGATTTTGCGCACGCGGGAAGGAATGTTTCGATAGCCTTGCCGGCCAATATCAAGGTCGATGTCCATGCGGCGATCGAATCCCTGGGCCAGGGTTTCCTGCCGATCACTTCCTTTTCCGGAAAGGCCGGCACAACCTGTATCAATCCGGCCCGCCCCGATTTCCGGGTGGACTTCCTGACTTCGCGCCATCGCGGCGGGGATGCTCCCGTTGTGATGCCCAACCTGAACATCGCCCTGCAGCCGCTGAAGTTCATGGAGTTCTCGATGGAGCATCCGTCCCGGACGGTTATTTTTTGCGAAGAGGGCGCGGTGACGGTGAATGTGCCGTCGCCGGCGCGCTATGCCCTGCATAAGCTGCTGATATGGGGGGAGCGCAGCGCATCCTTCCGCACCAAGGCCAACAAGGACCTGAGGCAGGCAGCCGCGCTGGTCGCCTGTTTCGCGAGGCAGCGGCCGGATGAGTTGATGCAGGCATGGCAGGATATGACTTCACGCGGCAAGGGTTGGGCCAGCCGCGCGACCGAAGGCGCGCATGCGCTCACCAGAATGTTTCCCGAACTGCTTGCGCCGGAACTGTGGCAATGGAAATGAAAAACCATTCCTTCGCCAAACGCTGCCGTTATGCCTGCCAGGGGTTGGCCAGCGCCTTCCGGCATGAGGCCAGCTTCAGGACGCAAGTTGTGCTTGGAGCGGGCGCCTTGCTGTTTACCCTGTGGCTGCATCCCCCATTGTTCTGGCTGGCGCTGGTTGTCGTGATGATCGCGCTGGTACTTGCGGCAGAATTATTCAACACTGCACTGGAACACTTGGTAGATGGACTGCATCCCGAGGAAGCCGTGTTCGTACGCATTGCCAAGGACTGTGCTGCATCAGCAGTCCTGGTGCTGAGCCTTGCGGCGGTGGCCGTGTTCCTGCTGATGTTGTGGGCGGTATGGGGCTAGCCGTCAATGTTTTTTTGCTGGCGCGATACAGTTTGCCTGCTGTATTTTCAGTTTCGTAATCTTTTCCGCCATGCTGTTGCAGATCGACATGGCTGTTTTTTCTTCCGTATCGATTATGGTGATGCTGAGCGCTGAGTGCACGACAGGCAGGTTGATTGCCTGTCCATGAAGTGCACGGGTTTCGGTTTCGCTCAGTCTGGTTGGGCAGGACGTCGTGATGCCGCAACCTGGACATTTCTCCCTGATTTTGGCCGAAACGATTTCACTTTTCTGAACGCATTTTTCCTCGCTGCCCATCGGCTGTTCGACGAAAGTCAGGGTTATATTGCCGGGGAGCGTGGTCACGACTCTTGGGTAATGCAGAGAGCTTGTGTGCCACAGCACAATGGTGGTAACCAGAGCGGCGATTGCCAGGGCTGTCCACAAGTAAACATGTTTCATGGGTTACGACTACCACACGCCCGGAATCAGGCGCGCGGTTTTCTGCATGTAGCCGCGGTATTCCGGAAAGGTCGCCAGCAATACCCGCTCCTCGTTCAGCATGCGCATGATCTGGAAGGCAAAGTGAAGCAGCAGTATCCCCAAGGCGGGCCAGGAACGAAACTGCAGGAAAAGGCCAATAAAGGCTATTTCCTCGGCAAAGTATAGTGGATGACGGATGAACCGGTATGGCCCGCTTGTGACGAGCCGCCTTGCTTCAGCCATGATGCTGAGGGAGCGCCCGAGGTTGAGCAGTGTAACGATGCACAGGTAATTGCCCAGGAGAAGCAGCAGGGTGGAGGTGGCGTCGATCCAGGGAACTGGCTGGGCTCTGCCAATCAGTAACAGCGTGTTGCCAAGTGTAAGACCGAGCAAGGCCGAGATTTTCGGCTGGAGTCCGCGTGCCTTGTTGATCGGGCGCAGGCGGATAGCATGCATGAACACCTGAAGTGCCAAAAAAAGAATCAATGCAATGCGTGCGCCCAGTTCGGCAAGAAAGCGGAATTCGATAGTGGCCGGCTGAGCATCAATAAATAGCATCAACCAGCGAATTTCATTCACCAGGAAGAACCCGGTGAACAGAATGATGGGCAGGCGCATCAGCTTGTCGCGGTCGAGCAGCGGTGCGGACATAAGGATTTATCTTTTTCGGGTTTTTGTGATGGCCGCTACAGTATTTCGGGTAGCCCTGCGAACATTATTTTCCGATCAGGGCTGCCGCTTTTTGCCGTATTTGACGCAATTCCTCCGGAGTTACCCTGCCTTTACGGCTGGCTTTGCGGACAATCCAGTCGAGGCTTTTGACCTGGTCGGACAACGCGGCGCTCGCACGATTGCCGTGGATCAGAACCTCGAACGGGTAACCCTTGACTTGCGTGGTCATCGGGCAGCATAGCATGAGGCCGGTTTTGCTG
>CAZMSI010000265.1:0-2626 GCA_964568895.1 uncultured Sideroxydans sp.
TGTATTCCAGCAACGCCTGCTTGAACAGCGGGTTGTTGTGACCGTAATTCAACGTGCCCGCGCCAGCGAGGAAATCGAGGAATTCCGTCCCGTCTGTATCATATAAATACTCGCCGCACGCGCGATTGAATACGCGCGGAAAGGAGCGCGCATAGCTGCGCACTTCCGATTCCAGTTCATCAAAAATTTTCATTCTATTTCTCCTTTACTTCCGATGGTGGCAACGTCCGCTTCGAGCGGACCGATGCGCACCAGCTGTTCGGTCTCATGGGCACCCTGGAAATGCAGCTCCCGGTCGAACATGACCGAGCGCGCCATTTCGGCATGCAATTCGGTCGCGAATCCCGTAAACAAACGCCATGAGGCTTCGTTGCCGGGGGTGATGGATGTCTCGATAAAGCGGACATCAGGCAGCTGTGCAATCAGCTTGCGCAGCATGGTGCGCGCCAATCCTTGTCCGCGCGCCTGCGGATGCACTGCCACTTGCCACACGAACAGCGTGTCCGGCCGTTCGGGAACACGATAGCCGGTGACGCTGCCGTACAGCTCGCCGTCGTGAACTGCTGCAATCGAGGTGGCACCGAAATGGCTGCACTGCAACAGGTTGCAATACGAAGAGTTTGGATCTAACGGTGGGCACTCACCCACCAACCGGTGGAGCGCTATACCATCGGTGGGCTCCAGGGGACGAAATTGAAACGTAAAAGACTCGGTCGCCGTTAAGTTTGTCTGTTCAGGTTTATCGGTCAAAACTATCAGGTGCGACGCGTATCGGAATGCCCGACGCACGGCCTCACATTAGTGAAAAACGAATAATGCAGGAGCGCATTTTAACACACCTCGTCATGCACCCGAAAAACGGGAGCGATTGCGGCCCGTTATTGCACGCATTTCGTACATGACACGCCAGCCCCCATCAGCATTCCACGGCATTTGCGCTTTGCTTGACCAGGGAACACTGGCAGAATAAGAGCTCCTTTCGTTATTACCGGTTAAAGGCAAAAGAGGCCGCAATGAAAGCACCCGTACGCATCGCCATCACCGGCGCCGCCGGACAGATTGGCTATAGCCTGCTGTTCCGCATCGCCAACGGCGACATGCTGGGCCGTGAACAGCCGATCATCCTGCAACTGCTCGACATACCGCAGGCGCAGCAGGCATTGCGCGGCCTGACGATGGAACTTGAAGACTGCGTATTCCCGATGCTGCAACAGGTGATCATCACCGACGATCCGCGCGTTGCATTCCGCGATGCCGAAGTCGTTTTGCTGGTTGGTTCGCGTCCGCGCAGCAAGGGCATGGAGCGCAAGGACCTGCTTGAAGCCAACGGCGCGATCTTCTCCGAGCAGGGGCAGATGCTCAACGAGTTCGCCGCACGCCATGTAAAAGTACTGGTGGTGGGCAACCCGGCCAACACCAATGCGCTGATCGCGATGAAGAACGCACCCAACCTCGACCCGAAAAATTTCAGCGCGATGATGCGCCTCGATCATAACCGCGCCATCGCGCAGGTGGCACACAAACTGTTCCAGCCGATCCAGGACGTCAAGAAAATGGTGGTGTGGGGCAACCATTCCGGCACCCAGTATCCCGATCTGTCGCATGCCGAAATCCGCGGCCGCAAGGTACTCGACATCCTGCAGGATCACGACTGGATCGAAAGTACTTTCATCCCCACCGTGCAAAAACGCGGTGCTGCGGTCATCGAAGCGCGCGGCCTGAGCAGCGCAGCCAGTGCGGCCAACGCCGCGATCAGCCACATGCACGACTGGCTGCTGCACTCGCACCACAATGACTGGGTTACCATGAGTGTGCCATCGGACGGCAGCTACGGCATTCCGGAAGGCGTGATCTATGGCTTTCCGGTCACCTGCCGCAACGGCCATTACCACATCGTGCAGGGTCTGCCGCTTGGCGAACCGGGGCACCGGCACATGGAAGAAAGCCACCGCGAACTGCTGGAAGAACGCGACCACATCAAACACCTGATCAAATAACAAGCAGGAGAACACATGCCCGACAAGATCGAATCCTCACTCAATGAAACCCGTGCCTTCCCGCCTTCCGACGCCTTTGTCCGGCAGGCCAACGTTTCCGGCATCGACGGCTACCGCGCACTGGCCGAGGCCGCCGAACAGGACTACGCCGGCTACTGGGCGAAGCTGGCGCACGAACATATCGAATGGCACAAGCCGTTCGGCAAGACGCTGGACGAAAGCAACGCGCCGTTCTACAAGTGGTTCGAGGATGGCGAGTTGAATGTCTCATACAACTGCCTGGACAGGCACCTCGCTACCCAGCCGGACAAGACCGCGATCATTTTCGAATCCGACGATGGTGACGTCCGCAAGGTCAGCTATCGCGAGTTGCACGGCCGCGTCTGCCAGTTTGCCAACGGCCTGAAATCGCGCGGCATCAAAAAGGGCGATCGCGTGGTGATCTACCTGCCGATGAGCATCGAGGCGGTGGTGGCGATGCAAGCCTGCGCACGCATTGGCGCAATCCATTCGGTCGTATTCGGTGGCTTCTCATCGAAGAGCCTGCACGAGCGCATTGTCGATGCGCAGGCCAGCGCGGTGATCACCGCCGATGCGCAGCACCGCGGCGGCAAGGCAATCGCACTGAA
>CAZMSI010000266.1:0-2616 GCA_964568895.1 uncultured Sideroxydans sp.
CAGACCGCCCGCAAAACCGCGTGCCCGAAGGGTTGCGACAAAAACGGGCGCTCGCGGTGTTGCGCTCCTTGGCATCGTAGCGACACTACGACCGGCGTCGCGCGCCTTGCGATCATCCCGTTTTTATCAGCAACGCGGCTCATGACAGACCTGATCAGAGGTTCCATTTCATGGCGCGCAGTTTCTCTTCTGGATGCGAAGATTTGATTAAGCCTGCGTGATTTTATTGTGACAACCCCGGCCCGGATGACACCTGCCGAACTGCTATAATTTACGCTCCGTAATCCCAGAAATTCAGGCAAACAAATGCATACCCTCATCTGTGGCTCCATGGCCTATGACAACATCATGGTGTTTCCTGACCAGTTCAAGAATCACATACTGCCCGAGCAGATCCATATCCTGAACGTCTCCTTCCTGGTGCCGGAAATGCGCCGCGAATACGGCGGCTGCGCCGGCAACATTGCCTACAACATGAAACTGCTGGGCGGCCGCCCGCTGATCATGGCGACCGTCGGCGACGATTTCGATGCCTATGCTGCGCGCCTGGACAACCTGGAAATTTCCCGTTCGCACATCCGCCACGTGCCGGACACCTTTACCGGTCAGGCCTTCATCACTACCGATCTCGATGACAACCAGATCACCGCCTTTCATCCGGGCGCGATGGGCTTTTCGGAACAGAACAGCGTAAGCGAGGCGCAGGACATTACCTTGGGTATCGTATCGCCGGATGGACGCGAAGGCATGCTGCAGCATGCCAGGCAGTTCCATGAGGCCGGCATCCCGTTCGTGTTCGATCCCGGCCAGGGCATGCCGATGTTCAACGGCGAGGAATTGCTGAACTTCGTCGACCAGGCCACATACGTCACGCTCAACGACTATGAGACCAAGCTGCTGCTGGACCGGACCGGCCAGAGCATCGAGCAATTGGCCGGACGCGTGCGTGCACTGATCATCACCCTGGGCGCAGAAGGTTCGGTAATCTACGCCGACGGCAAACAGATCGACATTCCCACGGCGGCGCCGACGGAAGTGCTCGACCCCACCGGCTGCGGTGATGCCTACCGTGCAGGATTGCTACACGGCATCCAGCAGGGCTGGGACTGGGAAACCAGCGGCCGTCTTGGCTCACTGCTCGGTTCGCTCAAGATTGCCAGCCGCGGCGGCCAGAACCATGCGCCGTCGCGCGCCGAATTGAGCGAACTGTTCAAACGGCATTTCAACTATTCGATCGAGCTATAGCCATGCGTTACGCCCTCACCTTCTCCATGCTGTTGCTGCTCGCAGGCTGTGCCGGCACCGGCACCCACGGCGTGAATGCCGATCAGCCGCAGCCGCCGCGTCTCGGCGTGGTGCAATCGGTTGCTCCCATTGACCTGCCGAACGAAGGCGGCAGCGCGGGTGCCGTGATCGGCGGCACCGCAGGTGCGGTGGGCGGGGCCAACACCGGCGGCGGACGCGGCAGGTACGCCACCACCATCCTCGGCGGTGTACTCGGCAGCATCGCCGGTGATGCCGTGCAGAACAGCGGCACTCATCCCGGCGTGGAAATCTGGGTCAAGTTGAATGATGGCAAGACCGAGGTCATACGCCAGTCCCTGAACAAAAACGATGTGTTTCATGTCGGCGACCGCATTAACCTGGTGCGCGACAAGGCTGGAGTACACGTCGAACACCTGCCCATGGACGGTATTCAGAACTGACATGACCGACTGGCATGACATCCAGTCCTCCATCCGCGACGCCGTGCATAACGAGTTCGAAATTGCCGATGCCGCACCGGTCGGCGGCGGCTGCATCAACAAAGCCTATCGCCTGCAAGGCAAGGACGGCACACGCTATTTCGTGAAGCTCAATGATGCGCGGCAGCTGCCGATGTTCGAGGCCGAAGCGCAGGGGCTGCAGGCCATTGCACAAACCGGCGCCATCCGCGTGCCGCAGCCCATCGCCCACGGCACCAGCGGCGGGAAAAGCTATCTGGTGCTGGAATATCTGGAATTCGGTGCGCGCGGCAATGCGCGCCTGCTTGGCGAACAACTCGCCGCACTGCACCGCAACACGACAGATAAATTCGGCTTTACACACGACAATTTCATAGGTTCCACGCCACAACCGAACAGATGGGCACACGACTGGATCGGTTTCCTGCGCGAAAAGCGCTTTGGCTTCCAGCTGCAACTGGCAAAGCAAAACGGCTACGGCGGAAGACTGCAGGACCTGGGCGCGGCATTGCTGGAAAAACTGCCGGTCTTTTTTGACGGTTACGCGCCGCAACCCTCACTGCTGCACGGCGACCTGTGGGGCGGCAACCACGCTTTCCTTGCCGACGGCACCCCGGCGATTTTCGATCCCGCCGCCTACTACGGCGACCGCGAGGCGGATATCGCGATGACCGAACTGTTCGGCGGCTATGCGGGAGATTTCTACTCAGCCTACCGCGCCGCCTGGCCGCTCGACGACGGCTATGCCACGCGCAGCGAGCTGTACAACCTCTATCACATACTCAACCACGCCAACCTGTTCGGCAGCGGCTATGCTCGGCAGGCGGAAGGGATGATGCATCGGCTGCTTACTATATAAAGCAAGAACCCGTCTCAAAACGTAGCGAGCGCA
>CAZMSI010000267.1:0-2598 GCA_964568895.1 uncultured Sideroxydans sp.
TTCAAATCACCCGAGGGGCTGAACATCCTCAAGCAGTTGATCGCCCAGGCGGACATACTTGTGGACAATTTCCGCGCCGGCACTCTTGAACGCTGGGGGCTGGATTTTGACATACTCCAAGCCCTGCGGCCGGGTCTCATCTACTGCACGCTCACCGGCTATGGCTCGGATGGGCCCTACAAAGACCGTCCGGGCTACGACTTCATGGTGCAGGCCATGGGCGGATTCATGAGTGTGACTGGGCCAGTTGACGGCCCGCCGACGCGTTCCGGGATTGCCATCGCCGACCTCTCCGCCGGGATGTTCGCCTGCAACGCCATTTTGGCATCGCTCTTCGACCACCAGCGGACCGGACGCGGGCATCGGATCGACATGGCCCTGCTGGACTCCATGGTGGCGTTGATGAGCTACGTGGCCAGCAACCACCTCGTGTCGGGGGAACCTGCCGGCCGCTACGGGAACGGTCATCCCAACATCGTGCCCTACCAAGAGTTCAAGGCCAAAGACCGGCATTTCGCTTTTGCGGCCGGCAACGACAGCCAATGGCAAGCATTCTGCCAGGCGATCGATCGTCCTGAATGGGCAACGGACGAGCGCTATGCTACCAACAAGGCAAGAGTCCAGAACCGAGCCGAGGTCAGTCAGATGCTGGGAGCCGTCTTCGCAGAACGGGAGGCTGAGGCGTGGATGGCGCTGTGCGAAGAGATCGGGATCCCTTCCGCACCCATCAACGACATCAGCAGGGTGTTCGAGGATCCCCAGGTTCAAGCCCGAGGGTTGAAGGGCCAAGTCGATCACCCGGTCGACGGCCCGATTCCCATGGTGGGCTCGCCGCTGCGGGTGTTGACTGCCCCCCCTTCCATACAACGGCCGCCGCCCACCCTCGGCCAACACACCGACGAAATCCTGCGGGAGGCTCTAGGATATTCAGATGAAGAGATTGATGCGCTTCGAAAGGACGATGTGATATGAGACCCGTGAGTGTGGTCGGGATCGGCCAGGTCCCCGTCGAGAAGACAGCCTCACAGAGCCTGCGACAACTGGGGGCGGCTGTCCTGCGTATGGCCATGGAAGAGGCGGGGGTTGATCGGGTCGACGCGGTGTTCGTCGGCAACATGCTGAGCGACGAACTCCAGGGCCAGAAGCACGTTGCGGTGCTAATCGCCGACGAAGCCGGGCTGGCCGGGGTGGAGGCCCTGGAAGTCCAGGCGGCAACGGCCACCGGGGCCGCCAGCCTGCGCATGGCCTATCTGGCGGTGGCCAGCGGCCAGGCCGAACTGGCTGCCGCCGTAGGCGCCGAGAAGATGAGCGCCGGCGTCGCCACGCCCGCCCTGAGCAAGGCCCTGGACGCCGAGATCGAAATACCTCAAGGGGCCACCCTGATCGGCAAGAACGCAGGGCTGATGAGGCTGTACCAGGAACGCTACAAGGTACCCAAGGACGGCCTGGCCGAATTTGCCGTCAACGCCCACCGCAACGCACGCAACAATCCCTTGGCGCTCTTCCGGGATAAGAAAATCAGCAAGCGTGACGTGATGAGATCGAGGGTGATCCACGATCCGATTCGTCTGTATGATTGTTCGCCGATTTGCGACGGCGCGGCGGCCGTCATCCTGGCGCCTACCGAAATGGCCCGCGCCTTCTCCAGTCAGCCCGTTCAAATCCTGGCCTCCAGCGTCGCCACAGATCGCTTTCGCATGGACGACCGGAAGAACCCGCTGGCGCTGGAAGCGGTCCAGATCTCGGCTCAGAAGGCTTTCGTCCAGGCCAACCTCAACCAAGAGGACATCAGTTTCTTCGAAGCCCACGATGCATTCAGCATTATGGCCTGCCTGCAGCTGGAAGCCGTTGGCTTCGCCGCGCCGGGCGAGGGCTGGCGCTTGGCAGCCGAGCGTGAGATTTCGCCTAAGGGAAAGATCCCTATCGCCACCATGGGCGGGCTAAAGGCCCGCGGTCATCCGATCGGGGCGAGCGCGCTGTATCAGACATGCGAAACAGTCCTGCAGCTAACCGGACGGGCCGGCAAGAATCAGGTGAAGCAGGCGTCCGTCGGGATGGTGCAGAGCGTCGGCGGCGTGGCGTCAACCGTCGTCACACACGTGTTTTCGGTCTGAAGCAACCATAGCCGCCCCGACATGCGACATGGTGCAGCTGCCAATGCTATAGAGGATCCAGCTCGGCCCTGGCCGTCCGAGGGATGTTACGGAGATGGCTGCTCCCAGCCGGGACGCCTTGGCTCTCCCGTCGGTCGGCCATCACAACGAGGAGATACTCAAGGATCGTGTGGGGCTGGGAGGCGAGGAGATCGCTGCCCTGCGCCGATAGGCGCTGATCTGACTCCGGGTGGTCAGCCTTCAGCCGGCTGATGCCGGCTGGCCACGATCTCGGCCATGATCGAGAGGGCGATCTCTTCTGGTGTTTGCGCACCGATGCTCAGACCGATCGGCCCCTTCAGGCGGCCCAACTCTGCTTCAGACAGACCGGCGTCAAGCAACCGCTCTCGCCTTTTGGCCTGGGTCTTACGGCTCCCCAAGGCGCCTACGTAGCCAACACGGCTGGGCAACGCCACCTTGAGCGCCCGATCGTCGATCTTCGGGT
>CAZMSI010000268.1:0-2579 GCA_964568895.1 uncultured Sideroxydans sp.
CCCCGAGCCGCTGGCAAAACTGCTTGCCAGTGGTGCGGATATCAATGCAAAAAATGATGTCGGCAACACCGCATTGATGCTGGCGATCGATGCGAACAGCGTCGAGATAGTCAAACGCCTGCTCGCCGCAGGGGCAGATATCAGCATCCGCAACAACAAACGCGAACAGGCAATGGATCTGGCTGAGCTAAACGGTAATGCCGCGATCAAGCAGGCGATCGCAGAACACAAAAAAGACAAGGGTCTGTTTGGACTGTTTTAAAAGGTTGACCTGTGTGTGAACAGGAGAAACTATCCGCAAATGAACGCTGAACGCAAATATTCATATCACGCCTGCAAGACTGCTTTTATTTGCGTTGATTCGCGTTCATTTGCGGACTAAAGCTTTTACTTGAACCGGCACTACAGCCAAATGCGTCAAAATCTGTAGTTATGCTCTGCGAAATAGTGCTTGATACTACAGATAAGTCGTGCTGTATTGGTTTCGTGCTAACAACGTTACGACACTAAAGGAGTCTGTGGATACTGATGAATGCACCCGAACTAAAATTACGCAATGCGGCCACGGGCATGCTGGAGAAAGCGGCACAGGCGATTTCGCAGGTCATTCTTGGCAAGGATGAACAGATCCGTCTTGCGCTGACCTGCCTGGTCGCGCGTGGTCATTTGCTGATTGAAGATTTGCCCGGTGTTGGTAAAACCACGCTGGCGCACACTATTGCGCAGGTCATGGGTCTGGAGTTTCAGCGCATTCAGTTTACGTCTGATCTATTGCCCGCCGATGTGCTCGGGGTTTCGGTGTATAACCGTGACAGTGCTGAGTTTGAATTTTATCCCGGCCCTGTGTTCAGTCATTTTATTCTTGCTGACGAAATCAATCGAGCTACACCCAAAACACAAAGCGCCTTGCTCGAAGCCATGGAAGAACGGCAGGTCACCATCGAATCGCAAACACGTAAATTACCACAGCCTTTTTTTGTGATCGCGACACAAAATCCGTCGCATCAGATCGGCACCTATCCTTTGCCGGAATCACAGCTGGATCGTTTTTTGATGCGGCTGCATCTGGGTTTTCCGGATCGTGATGCAGAACGCGAACTGCTCAAAGGCGAAGAGCGGCGCGACATGATCGAGCACCTGACACCGGTGCTGGATGCAGGGAAGTTGCTCACCATGCAAAAACTGGCTGCGAAACTGCACGCTGCCGATGCGCTGCTGGATTATGTGCAGGCAATACTGGAATTTACTCGTCAGTCGACGATGTTCGAATCGGGCCTGTCACCGCGTGGCGGTCTGGCTTTGCTCAATGCGGCGCGTGCGCTGGCTTTGATCGAAGGCAGTGATTATGTGTTGCCCGAGCACATTAAACAGGTATTGCCTTCGGTGGTGGATCATCGCCTGGTGCTGAATACGGATGATGCCAGTAAAACCACGACTAGCGCTGCAGAGTTCATCGCAGCTTCTGTTCCCGTGCCCTGATGAGCTGGCGCAAGGCGCAGGCATTGCGTTTGAATCCCTTCCAGTTTGCTCGCAGGCCATACTTCAAGTTCATACTCAAACGTAGCGGGCCTTTTGATTCTATCGTGCTCGATCGGCGCCGGGTTTATATTTTACCGACAAAGCGCGGCATGGTTTTTGCGCTGGTGCTGTTAGTGCTGTTGGTCGGCTCGATCAATTACACCAAAAGCCTGGGCTTCATGCTGACCTTTTTGCTGGTGGGCATAGGCAATGTCGCCATGTTTTCCACCTGGCGGAATCTGGCGGGTTTATGTTTGCGTGCCGGCACAGGCGGTTCAGTGTTTGCCGGCCAGAATGCTCGGTTTTCTGTTCAGCTCGAAAATAAAGATGACAGTAGCCGGCGTTCGATTGCGCTGAGTTATGAAGATGTCGAACATGAAGTGGTGGATGTGCCTCACAATGGTCTGGCGCAAATCCATTTCAGCACGCCAGCGACCTCACGCGGTGTGCAGCCGGCCGGTCGATTTCGGCTTTACACAACTTTTCCCACGGGTCTGTTTGTGGCCTGGACCTGGATCGAGCTGAATATGTCAGCGCTGGTGTATCCACGCCCAGCGGACACTGCAGTAACGCCCGCCGCAGCTGTCGCGCATGAAGGTGATGATGCGCATCAGGGTGCTGGTCTCGAAGAGTTTTCGGGTTTGCGCAAATACCAGATCGGTGATTCCTGGCGCAGGGTTTCATGGAAAACATCGGCGCGCAGCGAATCGCTTTATACCAAGGAGTTTTCCGGTGGCAAGCCGGATCTGGTCTGGATCGATATGAATACCATTGTCGCCAAAGATGTCGAGCAGGCGCTGTCAATCATGACGCGTCTGGTGATCGATGCCGAAGCCGCGAGCGAACGCTATGGCCTACGTTTGACGACAGTTGAAATTGCTCCAGATTTGGGTAAGACGCATTACCATCAATGTTTGCGCGCACTGGCATTGTATGGCCTCTGAGATCAGAACAGCCGAGCAACTTCGTGTTGAAGCATTGATGCCTGCATTACTGGGCATTGTGCTGGTGAGTCTGCCGCTGTATCAATACCTGGCGCCACTGGTGTTGTGGTATGTGTT
>CAZMSI010000269.1:0-2578 GCA_964568895.1 uncultured Sideroxydans sp.
CGGGCCAGACGACGGCCAAATTCAAGGTGCTGCAGAGGCGGCTGGGTAGTTCATGGCAGGGCGTTGTGCAACGGCTGGGCAGTTCATGGCAGAGCGCGGCGCAACGGCTGGGGAAAATGGTACAGGCAATGATCGCTGCCTATCATGCGGCTACACCGCGCAAGCGGGCTGCGTATATCGGTGGTGTCGCTGGTTTCTTCGTCCTGGCCATCCTGGTGGAAGTGATGATCCATCATCATGCTCCGGCACCCGAGGTGCAGTTGGCGGATGAGACTCCTGCAGGGCAAGCGGCGGCGCCATCTGTCGCGGACGAAACGCAAAAAGCTCCGGTGACAGGCGGGCAGAAGACGGGCGAATCCCCCAAAGCTGCGCCAGCCCCTTCAAAGCAATCGTCCAGTGTGCATTCGAGCCAGTCGTCGTCCAGTCGCGTCAAGCCGTCCACGCCGGCAGCCAAGCCCGAGAGCAAATCTACGACAAATAGCACAACCATTTTTGGCATTACCATTCCACCTCCGCCCAAAGGCAAGCCCGGCGCTGTTTCCGTCAGGTGCATGGAAGGCAGTTCGATATTCGTCGACGGTTTTTCCAAGGGCGCTGTCGGGAAGAGCTCGCTCCGCATTTCGCTTGATCCGGGCAAGCATCATTTGACCATTACCCATCCCGGCAAGCCGTCCGTTTATACGCAGGTGATTTTCATCAAGACCGGGGAAACCCTGTATGTGCACCCGGACTTCTGTAACTGAGCGCATGGGTGTTTTATGATAACAAGAGATAGTCAAGATAGAGATTTGTACCATGCAGACGAATTCATCCAATCCTGTTGACGGCGGTGTGCGCTGATGATCAAGCATCTGGGACGCTACGAGGTAGTTGATGAGCTGGGCCATGGGGCAATGGGTATCGTCTACAAGGCGATTGATCCGTTGATTGACCGCGTGGTTGCAATCAAGACCATCAACCTCAGCCTGGCGCTGGAAGAAAAGGAAGAGTACGAGGGTCGTTTCTACCAGGAAGCGAAGGCGGCCGGGCGGCTGAACCATCCCAATATCGTGACCATCTACGACGTGGGCAAGAGCGGCGACGTGGCCTACATTGCCATGGAATTTCTGGAAGGCCGTGAACTGCGGGATATTCTGGACGAAGACCAGGCCATGCCGGTCGAACAGGTGCTGGATATTACTGCACAGGTGGCGCTGGGACTGGCTTATGCACACGAGCACGATATCGTGCATCGCGACGTGAAACCGGCCAACATCATGGTGGTGCGCGATGGCCATGTGAAAATTACCGACTTCGGCATTGCACGCATGGAATCTGCTGCGGTGCGCACCCAGACCGGTATGGTGCTGGGTTCGCCCAAATACATGTCGCCCGAGCAGGTGACGGGCAAGGCGATCGACCAGCGTTCGGATATTTTTTCGCTCGGTGTCATGCTCTACGAAATGCTGGCCAGACAGGCTCCGTTTACGGGCGAGAATATAAACGCCATCATGTACCAGACGCTGAATGCCGTTCCGCCCCCGCCGAGCACGATAAATCCGGCAGTCCCGGCCATGCTCAATTTCATCGTGGCGAAGGCGCTGGCAAAAGACCTGGATGACCGCTACCAGGATGCGCGTGAACTGGCTAACGATTTGCGCGCCTGTCGCGACAGCATGCCGCGCCGCACTGAAACAGCGGTTCCGTCAACGCCGCCATCCCGGCCGCCGAAGCTTGAGGATACTGAAGTGTCCTCTGCTTCGCGTGCCGGGATGGATGCCGATGAATCCAGACCGGTGGCTACGCTGGGCCTGTCCCCGGCATTCGATTCGTTCGGTGCCACCATGCGCCTGGCATCAATGACCAACGACGAAAAGGAAGTCGAGGAGTTATCCAAGACCTTCAAGATAGCTCGCCCCGATATGGATGCCATTAACCAGGCGGCTCCCCGACCTGAGCCGCCCAAATCAGCACAACCTGCACCACCGCAACCTAAACCGCAGGCGGTGCCGCGCCAACCCGTTGTGCCGCCTTTGTCTCCGGACAACACTGATGATGTCGAAACTGCAAAACTGGGCAGCTGGCTGCTGATCGTGCTGGCGGTGCTGGTGCTGGCCGGCCTGTACGAGTTGATCGAAGTCCTGTTTTTCTAATCTGCTGTTCCTGCCGGGAGACGGGACATGAACCAGCATTTCAGCTTCAGTCCTTCCATCTATCTTGCTGCCATGCTGTGCATTGCACATGGTGCCTTTCTGATGGTGCTGCCGCTGCTGGACCTGCCGGTCTGGAGCAGGCTGGTGCTGGCGTCCGTGGTGTTGTCCAGCCTGGTTTATTATCTGCGGCGTGAAGTATGGCTGCAGGCGCCATCTTCCTGTGTTGAACTGACGCTGGAAGAGAATGCTGCCTTGCTGACATTGCGCGATGGCAGGCAACTGCATGGTGAAATTGCGCGTAGCAGTCTGGTAACGCCGTATCTTACCGTGTTGAATGTGTCGCTGCCACAGGAGAACATCGAAAAAGGAAATAAAACAGCCGAAGATGTCCCGAAAACATCCCATGAAAAAGAAACTTCTTCCATTTACGACGATGATATTGACAA
>CAZMSI010000270.1:0-2561 GCA_964568895.1 uncultured Sideroxydans sp.
AGGCCTCGCGATAGTTCACGGTGATCCAGTAGGCATAGAGCTTGGCCACGGCATAGGGGCTGCGCGGATAGAACGGCGTGGTCTCCTTCTGCGGGGTTTCCTGCACCAGGCCGAACAGCTCGGAGGTGGATGCCTGGTAGAAACGCGTCTTCTTTTCCAGCCCCAGGATGCGGATCGCCTCCAGTACGCGCAGCGCCCCCAGCGCATCGGAATTGGCAGTGTATTCCGGTTCCTCGAACGACACCGCGACATGGCTTTGCGCCGCCAGGTTGTAGAGCTCGTCCGGTTGCACCTGCTGGATGATGCGCACCAGGCTGGAAGAATCCGTCATGTCGCCGTAATGCAGGATGAAGTTGCGGTGGCTGACGTGCGGATCCTGGTACAGGTGGTCGATGCGGTCGGTATTGAACAACGACGAACGGCGCTTGATGCCGTGCACGACATAGCCCTTGCTCAGCAGAAACTCGGCAAGGTAGGCGCCGTCCTGGCCGGTGATACCGGTGATCAATGCAACTTTTGACATGTTATATTCCAGCTTGTTGTAAACGAATTCGCACAATTTTAACTTTTTGGAGCGGGAAGCGATATATGCCAAATGGCCTATTCTGGCAAAACGGAATCTCTGATAGCCTCATGCCCTCGCATTCCACGTTGAGAACGGACTCTCCCTGATGCTCTGTCCAGTCATTCTTTCCGGCGGCTCCGGCACCCGATTGTGGCCGCTGTCCCGCGCGGCGCTGCCCAAGCAGTTCCTGCCGCTGGTTTCCGAAAACTCGCTGTTCCAGGACACGCTGACCCGGCTAGCCGGATTACCCGACATGTCGCCGCCGCTGGTGGTCTGCAACGACGAGCACCGCTTCCTCGCCGCCGAACAGATGCGCGACATCGGCATCACGCCCCTGCACCAGATACTCGAACCGTTCGGCCGCAACACCGCCCCCGCAGTCGCGGTCGCGGCACTCGCCGCGCTGAAGAACGACGCCGAAGCAGTGCTGCTGGTGCTGCCGGCAGACCACCTGATCCGCGACGTGGCCGGCTTCCACGCAGCCGTCGGCAGCGCGCTCGAGCTGGCGCAGCAGGGCAAGCTGGTCACCTTCGGCATCAAACCCGACGCACCTGCCACCGGCTTCGGCTACATCGAACGCGGCGAGGAAATCGATGCATCGCAAAAAACCTACACGGTTGCGCGCTTCGTCGAAAAACCCGATCCGGAAAAAGCGCAACAGTTCCTGGCATCGGGCAACTTCTACTGGAACAGCGGCATGTTCGTATTCCGCGCAGCGACCTACCTGGAAGAACTGCAACGCTTACGCCCGGACATGCTTGACGCCGCAAAGCTGTCATGGGAGCACAGCCGGCACGACCTGGACTTCTGCAGACTGGACGAGCAAGCCTTCGCCGTCTGCCCTGCCGATTCCATCGACTACGCGGTTATGGAACACACCCGCGAGGCGGCGATGGTAGCGGTCGACATCGGCTGGAGCGACATCGGTTCCTGGTCCTCGCTTTCCGACGTCGGCCCCAGCGATGCGCAGGGCAACGTCCTGCGCGGCGACGTCTACACGGCCGAAACCGGCAACACATACATCCGTGCGGAAAGCCGCCTGGTCGCCGCCATCGGCGTGCAGGACCTGGTAATCGTGGAAACCGCCGACGCGGTGCTGGTCACGCACAAGGACTCGGCGCAGGACGTGAAGCACACCGTCGAATACCTGAAGCAGGCCGAGCGCAGCGAGCACCTGATGCACCGCCGCGTCTACCGCCCCTGGGGCTATTACGAAGGCATCGACGTCGGCGAACGCTTCCAGGCCAAGCGCCTGATGGTGAAGCCCGGCCTGAAAATATCCCTGCAGTTGCACCACCGCCGTGCCGAACACTGGGTGGTGGTATCGGGCAAAGCCAGGGTCACGCGCGGCGAGGACATCCTGCATCTCGAAGCCAACCAGTCCACCTACATCCCGGTCGGCGTCAGACACCGGCTGGAAAACATCGGTGAAGAGCCGCTGTTCCTGATCGAAGTCCAGTCCGGCGACTATCTCGGCGAGGACGACATCGTCCGTTTCGACGACGACTACCAGCGCCACCAGTAGCCCCCTCCTTATGTATCAACAATGTTGACACATGATGGTGGCTCCGCTATGGTATCGGCATTGCAATAACACAAGGAGAGCGCGATGCGCATTACGGTGAAAAAATGGGGCAATAGCGCTTCCGTTCGCATACCGGCCGGAATCATGGAGTCCGTCCATTTGAAACTGGATGACCACGTCGATGTACGCGAAGAGGGCGGGCGCATTATCATCGAACCGGTTACCCGCAAGGAATATGCGCTTGACCAATTGCTTGCCGGAATCACGCCGGACAATCTGCACACGGAAACTGATTTTGGCGAGCCGGCAGGCAAAGAACTCCTGTAATGGCCCGGAAATACGTACCCGAAGCCGGAGACATCGTCTGGCTGCATTTCGATCCGCAGGCCGGACATGAACAGGCAGGCCACCGTCCCGCCGTAGTAATCAGCCCTTCATCCTACAACAGCAAAACCGGCCTCATGCTATGCT
>CAZMSI010000271.1:0-2552 GCA_964568895.1 uncultured Sideroxydans sp.
TCCCCGTCGGTCAGGATCAGCATCAGCTTCTTGTCGGCTTTCTGCGCCTTCAGGTAGTGCGCGGCATGGCGCATCGCACCGCCCATACGGGTGGAATAGCCGGCCTGCATCTCGGCCAGGCGCGACTTCACCTCATCGCCCCAATCCTCGGTGAATCCCTTGATATGGTAGTAGCGCAAGTCGTGCCGGGTGTTGGAATGAAAGCCGCCGATGGCAAACGGGTCGCCGACCTGCTGTATCGACCAGGCCAGCAGGGATACTGCTTCCTGGCTCAGTTCCAGAATGGTCTGATCGCTTCCGGCGGCTTTTTCGCTAAGCGACTGCGACAGATCCAGCAGCAAGGTGACCGCGATGCTGCGTCCGTCGGTACGGTGCGACATGTTGATGCGCGGATCCGGTGACGAGCCGCTTTTGAAATCGATCAGCGAGCGCAACGCCACGTCGAGATCGAGCTCCGACCCCTCTTCCTGGTAGCGGATGCGCACCCTGTCCTGCGGCTTGAGCATTTCGAGCATGGCCTTCAGGCGCTTGGTCACATGGTTGTATTTGGCCAGCAGGCTGTCGATCTTGCCTGCGTTACCGCGCGGGTGCAGCGCTTCGTACACGCTCACCCAGTCCGGCCGGTAGTTCTGGGCATTGTAGTCCCACTCGTCGTAGTGGCGCGGCGGCAGGCCCTCCAGCAATTCGTCGGGCTTCTGGCGCTTTTCGAGATGCTCGAACATCTCGTCCTCGTCGCTCTCTTCGATGTAAATCCACAGGTGGCGGTTGTCGTCGCGGTAACTGACTTCGGTGTTATCGAAGTAGATTTTGGCCGACAGGTCGCGCTGGCCGCGGGTGCGCGCGATGAACGACAGCGCAACGGATGACATCTCGGCGCTGGTCGCTTCGCCTTTTTCCATCAGTTCGTGGAAACGCTGCACGAACTCGCGCACGTGATCATTTTCGTACTTGTAGCCCGGATCGAGGATGGCGCGCGACACCATGGCCAGCCTCAGGCGGAACACGGAAATGCCTTGTTCCTCGAGCGCCAGATCCTCTTCCTGCGGTATCGGGTGCAGTGCAAGGAACAAATGGCGTAAACCCGGATAGCGCTGGCAGGCCAGGTAATCCACACGGGAATCTTCAAACACTTCGACGCTGGCCCGCTGGAACGGGCTCCAGTTGTCCACGATCATCTTCTGCGACCAGCGGCGGTGCGCCGCCATGTGGGCAAGGGCAGCGCGGTAACGGTCTATGCCTTGCACACCCTCGACGTCGTCGTAGACGTCAGGCAGGCGAATGCCGTCATCGTCGAAATAGGGCATCGGCTTGCGCAGTTCATCGAAAGCCAGCGAATAGGGCACCAGATAATCGCTGTCATTCCACAGGGCGCGGATGTAGGTATCCAGCTTGCGTTCGTTGTCCACCAGCAACGTGCCATGCCGTTCACGCTGCAATACTGCCAGCGCATCGGCCGATTCCAGGCTGAAAAATTCTTCCTGTCGCCCCGGATGGGTGTTGTAGTACTGGATGCCGTAATCGATCCAGTTGCGCAAGCCATCCAGCGAAAGTACCGCCAGCAGACGCGGCGCCTGCTTGAGCAGATGCGGCAGGCCGGGGCTGGCGAAGGTCGTGTGATGACCGTGCACGGAAGTCGACGTGCGATCCATCATGTCGCGGATCAGCTCGACATACCGAGTAAACAGTTTGCGCGTCGGCAGACGTCTTGCCACTGCAACGCAAGTCTGCAGAAACGGCACGATGGCCTTGAAGTTGGTATGCGTGGACATGTAATACGCAAAATCGCGCAGATCGACCAGCACCTGCTCATCGATCAGCCTGGCCATGGCCGGGGCTTCTTCCAGGTAGACCAGCAATGGTTCGGCGCCGCGCCCCATCTTGCCGATAAAACGCGCGTTCTCGATATACGACTCGAGCCCGGACTCCGAAAGTCTGGCGATGGCTTCCTTCATGCACTCGTCGAATACCTCATCCACCAGGGCGAAGTTGCACCCCAGCTTCTGCCAGTACATTGCCAGTTCTTCGCTTCTTTCGGTTGTTTCAGTCGCCATTGCCGTCACCCGTTTACGCTGCGGTATGCGCCGTATGTGTGCGTCGCATGCCAGGTCGGCTAACCAAATGCGACATCGATCGCATGATCAAGTGTGTCCCGAATATCGGCATCGTCGGTGATCGGGCGCACCAGGGACATGCGGCAGGCATCTTTCGGGTCGACCCCATTCCCGATCAGGGTGGCTGCATACACCAGCAGGCGCGTCGAAATACCTTCATCCAGGCCGTGGCCCTTGAGGTTGCGCGCAGCCTGCCCGATCTTCACCAGCTTGCTGCATGTATCCAGGTTGAGGCCGGTTTCCTTGGCAAGGATCTCCGATTCCAGGCTCTCTGCCGGATAATCGAACTCGAAACCGGTAAAGCGCTGCTTGGTGGATTGCTTCAGATCCTTCATCAGGCTCTGGTAACCGGGGTTGTACGAGATCACCAGCTGGAAGTCGGGGTGCGCTTCGATCAACTCGCCCTTCTTGTCCAGCGGCAGGGTACGGCGATGATCGGTC
>CAZMSI010000272.1:0-2547 GCA_964568895.1 uncultured Sideroxydans sp.
AACACGAAACCCTGCATGCGCGGGTTGCCGGCACGGCGCTCGGCGTCCTGGATGAGGCGTGCGGTGGTCGTCAGTTGCTGCCAGGTGGTGGGCGGCTTGGCGTGGTATTTCTCCAGCAGGTCCTTGCGGTAATAAAGCACGCCGGCATTGGTGAACCACGGCAGCGCCACCAGTTTGCCGGCTATGGTGTCGTTGGCGATCAGCGCGGGGAAATACTGCCGGACTGTGTCCTTGTCGATGTATCGCGACAGGTCCACCAGGTGCGGTGCCAGCGTGCCGGGCCAGATCACGTCGATCTGGAGGATGTCGATGTCGGATGAATGCGAAGCGAGGATCTGCTGGTACAGCGCGAAACGCTCGGTGGATGAGTTGGGTGTTGCGACGACCTTTACCTGATTGCCAGTTTGCTGCGCCCAGGCATCGACCCCCTGCCGGCACAGGCGCATCTCCACGCCGACTGCGCCACAGGAAATCGACAGCGTTGCTGCCCGCGCAGCGCCGCTGCCGATCAGAATCAGCAGCAGCAAGACCAGGGACTTGGGCAGCGGTGCGTTCATCGTAAAGCCGACTATATCAAGAAATGCCGCTTGCCCCACGATACCATTCGGCGTTTAATCTAGAACCTGTCTAAAAATCCTCCACAGGTTCTAAACCATGTTCCAGGAAATCCTGAAATTCTGGTTCGAGGAAATCGAACCGGCGCAATGGTGGAAGAAGGACGAGAATCTCGACCGGATGATCGTCGAACGATTTTCGGAGATACATCAACGTGTAGCGCGCTGCGAGCTGTTCGAATGGAGAATGATGGCTCGGGGCCGGCTGGCGGAGATCATCGTGCTCGACCAGTTCTCGCGCAACATGTTTCGCGGCTCTCCCCTGTCGTTTGCGTATGATCCGCTGGCGCTTGCGCTGTCGCAGGAGGCGATTGCCACAGGTGCGGACAAGTCACTGAACCAGGCCGAGCGCAGCTTCCTGTACATGCCGTTCATGCACAGCGAATCGCTGAAAATTCATGAGATTGCCGTGGAGTTGTTCCGGCAGAACGGCAATCCGAACAATCTGGATTTCGAGTTCAAACACAAGGCCATCATCGAGCGTTTCGGGCGCTATCCGCACCGCAATGCCATTCTGGGCAGGGTATCTACGGAAGAGGAAATCGAATTTCTGAAACAGCCGGGATCCGGCTTTTGATCAAAACAGGCGTGTATATAAAAAAATGATGGCCGGATTAAGGGGGGAAAGATCCGGCCATCGTCAGGAGGAATCTACGCAGTTATTAATGGTGCACGGTTTTACCTGTAAGGTTAATCTCATAGAACTTGTTGCGGTTCAGGTAGGTAACTGTCCAGGCTACGATCGTGAATGCCCATGCAATGATTTTTTCGACGGGCGAATGGATAATCAGCAAATCTGCTTGCAACAGGCCTGTAAACACGGAAATGTTTAAGGCAACAATTGCATAGAGGATTACCAGCGGAAACTTGAACATGACATCTCTCCTTGGGTTTGGCTATCTCGCATCGAACCGGAAATTCGGTTCTCTATCTCAGCTATATACATGCAGTAAGCGTGCCACTCACCCGAAATGATTTGTAAGACATTGAGGTAGAAGGATTATTCATACGATTAGAACGAATGGAAATAGAGGCAACCCTGCCGTTAATGGCAGTTATGGAAGATAGGGTTACTGTTTTAACTGCCATTTATGGCATGATTAATGGGCATTTAATGACGCCAGCTTTGAACGAAACAAACCGGAACGGCAACTTCCAGGATTCATATAGAATCCTTTTCATTGTGATGTGCTGAGCCCCCGCTTTCCCCATGACGAAAAATATCGAAGCCGAAAACCGACAGCTCCGCCAGCAACTCAAGTCTCTGCTGGAAGAAGCGCGCATCAATGAAGCGAAATGGCGGCGTCTCGACCGGCTTGAAAAAGACCTGATCGCCACCCACTCCCTGCCGGAACTCATCCGGGCCCTGCTCGAAGACTACAAGAATTCATGTGACACCGATGCCGTGACGCTGGTGTTGTCCGACCCGGAATACGAGATCAACCGCACGCTGGAACGGACCGAGCCGAACAGCCTGACATTGCCGGGGCTGGTTCTGCTGGAAAAGCTCTACACGACCAGCCGCCAGCCCTATCTGGGACCTTTCGATCCCGAAGTCGAAAACGCCATTTTCGACCCCTGGCCCGAGGGGTGCCGATCGATGGTCCTGCTGCCGCTGGTGCGCAAGGGCGAATTGATCGGCAGCCTGAACATGGCGAGTTGCGAGGTCGGCCGGTTTACTGCTGACCGCAGCACGGATTTCCTGGAACGGCTGGCGGCGGTTCTTGCCATCTGCCTGGAAAACGCACTCAACCATGAACGCATCAAACTCTCCGGCCAGGTGGATGCGCTGACCGGAGCCTACAACCGCCGCTTTTTCGAAACACGCTGCCACGAGGAAATGGCGAATGCCCGGCGCTACCGGCAACCGCTGTCCTGCATGTTCCTGGATATCGACAAGTTCAAGCACATCAACGACACATTCGGCCATCTG
>CAZMSI010000273.1:0-2543 GCA_964568895.1 uncultured Sideroxydans sp.
AAGAACGCAAGCGCGTGGAGGAACACCAGCCGATCTACATCGAACAGCCGGTGCTGGAAGTGCGCCGCTCCTCGCGCGTGGAGGCAGAGCGCCAGGCGCCGCTGTTCTCCGACATGCCGGATTCGCCGCTGCCGCCGCTGCGCCTGCTGGACCAGCCGGCGCACGAAGTCGAAGTGCTGTCCGCCGAAACGCTGGAATTTACCTCGCGCCTGATCGAGCGCAAGCTCAAGGATTTCGGCGTCGAGGTAAAGGTGGTTGCCGCCTATCCCGGCCCGGTAATCACGCGTTATGAGATCGATCCTGCGGTCGGTGTGAAGGGCAGCCAGATCGTAAACCTGATGAAGGACCTGGCGCGCGCGCTGTCGGTAGTCAGCATCCGCGTGGTCGAGACCATACCCGGCAAGGCGTACATGGCGCTGGAACTGCCCAACCCGAAACGGCAGGTGGTCAAGCTCTCCGAAATTCTCGGCTCGCAAGCCTATGCCGACATGGGCTCGCCGCTGACCATTGCCATGGGCAAGGACATTTCAGGCAAGCCGGTGGTGGCCGATCTGGCCAGAATGCCCCACCTGCTGGTGGCGGGTACCACCGGTTCCGGCAAGTCGGTGGCAATCAATGCGATGATCCTGTCGCTGCTGTATAAATCCACGCCGCAGCATGTGCGGCTGCTGCTGGTCGATCCCAAGATGCTGGAACTGTCGGTGTACGAAGGCATTCCGCACTTGCTGGCACCGGTGGTTACCGACATGCGCCAGGCGGCGTCTGCGCTTAACTGGTGCGTTCAGGAGATGGATCGGCGCTACAAGCTGATGTCTGCATTCGGCGTACGCAACATTGCCGGCTACAACCAGAGGGTGCGCGAAGCAGCCAAGGCAGGCGAGCCGTTGACCAACCCGTTTACACTGACCCCGGATAATCCGGAGGAACTGGAAGAATTGCCGCTGATCGTGGTATTCATCGACGAACTGGCCGACCTGATGATGGTGGTCGGCAAGAAAGTAGAGGAATTGATCGCACGCCTGGCGCAGAAGGCGCGTGCATCGGGCATCCATCTGGTGCTGGCCACACAGCGGCCTTCGGTGGACGTGATTACCGGGCTGATCAAGGCCAATGTGCCGACACGCGTGGCATTCCAGGTATCTTCCAGGATCGATTCGCGCACCATACTCGACCAGCAGGGGGCGGAAACGCTGCTGGGCCAGGGCGACATGCTCTACCTGCCGCCGGGTACCGGCTTCCCGCAGCGTGTGCATGGCGCGTTCGTGTCCGACCAGGAAGTGCACCGCATTACCGAATATCTCAAGGCGCAAGGCATGCCGAACTATATAGAGGGCGTGCTGACCTCACTGGAGGAGCAGTCGGGCGGCGAGTTTGAGGGTGGTGCGGATGCCGAAACCGATCCGCTCTACGACCAGGCCGTGGAGATCGTGCTGAAGAATCGCCGCGCCTCGATCTCGCTGGTGCAGCGCCATTTGCGCATCGGCTACAACCGCGCGGCACGGCTGGTGGAACAGATGGAACGCGCCGGACTGGTATCGCCGATGCAGAGCAATGGCAATCGCGAAGTCATCGCGCCTGCCAGGACGGAGTAATAATTCCCGTGCTGAAAAAACTGCTGTTTGTGTTGTTGTGTGTGCTTCCGCTGACGGCCCATGCCAGTGCCATCGATAAACTGAAAAGCTTCATCGCTGCGACCCGTTCCGGTCAGGCGGATTTCACCCAGGTGGTATTGAACCGGGACGGCCAGCGCATCCAGTCGGCCAGCGGCATCATGCAGTTCGTGCGTCCCGGCAAGTTTCGCTGGGAATATCGCAAACCCTATGAGCAACTGATTGTCGGCGATGGCACGAAATTCTGGCTGTACGATCCTGACCTCAACCAGGTCACAGTGAGGAAGCTCGATGCGGCCCTCGGCAGCAGCCCGGCCGCTCTGCTTTCCGGCAGCAATGAAATCGAACGCGGTTTCGAGTTGAAGGATGTCGGCGAGCGCGACGGGCTGGACTGGCTGGAGGCCATCCCCAGGAGCAAGGACACCAGCTTCGAGAGCGTCCGCATGGCGTTCGATGCGCAATCCGAGCTGGCGGTCATGGAGCTGCGCGACAATTTCGGCCAGGATACCGTGCTGCGCTTCTCGAACATGAGGCGCAATCCGCAACTCGCGCCGTCGCTGTTCAAGTTCGTGCCGCCCAAAGATGCGGACGTGCTGGGCGATGAATAATGAGTGCGGCAGACCTGTTTGAACCTCATCAGCCGGCTGCACCGCTGGCCGAGCGCCTGCGTCCCAAGACCATAGACGAGGTCATCGGGCAATCGCAGTTATTGGGACCGGGCAAGCCGCTGCGCCTGGCGTTCGAATCGGGCAAGCTGCATTCGATGATCCTGTGGGGCCCGCCGGGCGTGGGCAAAACCACGCTGGCGCGGTTGATGGCCTCGGCATTCGAGGCGGAATTCGTGCCGCTGTCGGCGGTACTGTCTGGCGTGAAAGACATCCGCGACGCGATCGCGCAGGCGCAGCTCATCCTGCAGCAAAGCGGCCGCCACAC
>CAZMSI010000274.1:0-2502 GCA_964568895.1 uncultured Sideroxydans sp.
CTCGCTCGACGCCGGATGGCAGCTCCAGCGCTCCGGCGACTCCACGTGGATCCCCGCGACGGTGCCCGGCACCGTGCACACGGACCTCCTGGCCGCCGGACGCATCCCCGATCCGTTCGTCGGCGATCGCGAGCGGCAGCTCCAGTGGATCGAGGACGCGGACTGGACGTACCGCACGCGCCTCGACGTGGAGCCGCGCCTGCTCTCCCAGGAGCACGTCGAGCTCGTCTTCGACGGGCTGGACACGTACGCGGACGTGCTCGTGAACCGGAAAAGGGTGCTCACGGCGGATAATATGTTCCGGCAGTGGCGCGTGGACGTGAAGGATGCGCTGCACGAGGGGACGAACACGCTCGAGGTGCGCTTCGCCTCGCCGGTCCGGGTGGGAAAGGAGAAGGCCGAGGCGAGCCCGTGGCCGATTCCCCACCAGGAGCCCGATCCGCTCGCCACGCGGGCGTTCACCCGCAAGGCCGCGTACCAGTACGGATGGGACTGGGGCCCACGCTACGTCACGAGCGGCATCTGGCTGCCCGCGCGCCTCGAGGCGTGGAGCGGATCGCGCATCCGGAACGTGCGGGTGAGGACCGACTCGCTGGGGGTGGACATCTCGGCCCGCCTGCAGGTGGACGTCGAGGTGGCCTCGACCTCCGCCGGCCACGTGCGCGTCGGTGCGCAGAGCCCCGACGGCGCGTTCGAGCCGGTGCTCGTGGACGCCGACGTCCGAGCCGGGGTGGACACCGTGCGGCTCGCGCTGCGCATCCCCGACGCGAAGCTCTGGTGGCCGCGCGACCTCGGGGAGCCGAACCTCTACCACCTCGACGTGGACCTGACGCGGGACAAGCGCTGGGACCACCGGACGGTGCGGTTCGGGGTGCGCACGATCGCGCTGGACACGGCCGGCGGAGCCTTCACCTTCGTCGTCAACGGCGTGCCGTTCTTCGCGCGCGGCGCCAACCTCGTGCCGCCCGACCACTTCCTGCCGCGCGTGGACTCCGCCGGCTGGGCGCGCCTCCTGGCCGACGCCGCCGCGGCCAACATGAACATGGTGCGGGTGTGGGGCGGGGGCGCCTACCTGCCCGACGTCTTCTACGACCTGGCGGACCAGGACGGGATCCTCGTCTGGCAGGACTTCATGTTCGCCAACGCGATGGTGCCCGGAGACTGGGCGTTCGTCGCGTCGGTGGCGGCCGAGGCGAGGGACCAGGTGCGCCGGCTCAGGAACCACCCGAGCCTCGCCCTCTGGTGCGGCAACAACGAGATCGCCGAGGCGTGGGGCGCGTGGGGATGGCAGGACGACTACACGCCGGACGTACGGGCGCAGGTCGCCGCGGCCTATGCGCGCATCTTCGACGGCGTGCTTCCGGACGCGGTGGAGAGACATGACCCCTCCGTCCCGTACTGGCCGGCGTCTCCGCCCGTCTCCTGGGCGAGGCCGGAGGCGCTCGTGCGGGGAGACAGCCACTACTGGGGCGTGTGGCACGGTCGGCAGCCGTTCCGGGCCTATGCGGAGCACGTGCCGCGGTTCGCCAGCGAGTTCGGATTCCAGGCGCTGCCCGCCGCGGCCACGCTCGAGGCGTTCGACTCCGTGGTGCCGGAGACGCTGGACGATCCCGGCATGCGGACGCATCAGAAGTACGTCACCAGCCAGGGGTTCACCGGCTACGACATGATCCGCCTGTACATGGAGCGGGAAGGATGGCCCGCGCCGCCCGCCGACTCGGTGGACGCGTTCGCGTACGTGAGCCAGCTCCAGCAGGCCGAAGGGGTGGGCCTGGCGCTCGAGGCGGAGCGGCGCTCCTGGCCGCACACGGCGGGCTCGCTCTACTGGCAGCTCGACGACTCGTGGCCCGTGGTGTCGTGGTCCGGCCGGGACTGGTTCGGCCGCCGGAAGGCGCTCGAGTACAAGGCGCGCGACGTGTTCGCTCCGGTGACGGTGCTGGCCGATCTGTGGGCCGACACGCTGCACGTTTGGGCGCTTTCCGACACGGGACAGGTACGGGCCGCGGTGGAGGTGCGGACCCTCGACATGGACGGCGGCGCCGCGCGCGTGTGGGCGAAGATCCCGGTGACGCTGCGGGGTGGTGCGGCCCCATCGAGCTGGAATTGGCCCGTGGACTCGGTGCTCGCCGGCTCGGAGCCGCCGAAGACGGTGATCGAGGCGCGGCTGATGGAGGAGGATGCGGCGGGCGAGGCGACGCGCGTCGCGCGCGACCTCGCGTTCGCGGTCCGACCCGATGCGCTGGATCTCCCCGATCCCGGCGTGCGCGTCGTATCGGCGGAACCGGTGGGCGACGCCTGGCGGGTGACGCTCACGGCCACGCGCTTCGCCTATGGCGTGCGCCTCACGGTGGACGGACGAGGCGCGCGCTTCTCGGACGACTACTTCAGCCTGCTCCCGGGCGAGAGCCGGACGGTCGTGGTCACGCCCGACCGGCCGACGCCGGATCTGCCGGATCGGCTACGCGTGCGGACGTTGGCGGGGGTGAGGAAGTGACGTCCGCC